>NZ_LZZU01000085.1:0-11060 GCF_014170355.1 Cupriavidus sp. UME77 | reverse complement strand
CAAGGCCGGCTGAAGCTGTTCTACCTGCCGCCGTATTCTCCTCACCTGAACCCCGACGAGCAGGTGTGGGCGCACGTGAAGCGGCAAGTCTCCAAGCGTTTAGTCCAGGGAAAGAACGAAATGAAGAAATTGGCGAGAAGTGCGTTACGTCGCATTCAACGACTGCCTGAGTTAGTCAAGTCGTTCTTTCGCCAGCCGGAGTGCCAATACGCTGCGGCCTGACAATACTTTCTGAAAAGTTAGTAAACAATGCTGGCAGCAGGGTTCATGAGGCACGTACCCATAGCCAGGCATCGCGAGAACGCCGAGCCTATGCGGGCGGCCCAGCTATCCCGCCGTGCTGGGCTGTCCACTGCCGTGCCCTTGCAATGGCGATGCGGATAGCCATGCCCTCATCCATGCCTTCGCGCAGCAGGGCGTTGGCAATCTCGATGGCCTTCATGAGCGAAGTAAAGAGGCTGCAATACGAGGATCACCGGCTGCCCCAAGGCCTGTATTGCTACGACACGGCCCATCACAGCCGTATCCGCAAACGTGCGCGTGACATGCGCAACCTTACTGGATATCAGGACTTTGTCGGCCTCGCGCCGCTGGACTTGATAGTAGCGCAGTAGCCAGCCGCATTGGTGATTCGCTTTGCGGTTTGAGAGCCTGCATCCAGTCTAAGAACGCCTGGAAGCGGCTATTGTTATAAGGTGCCCGCCTGGCGAGAGCCATTGACGCGAATCAAGCGGCGGCGCCTACCATCACCTAGCATGAAGGCTGGACGTCGTTGGGGGCGTTCGCCGAGGATGTCACCATGCACGAGACGATGCGCGCCATGATTTTCGACGGCACCGGGCCGGCCCTGCGCCTGGCGCGCGTCCCCGTGCCAATTCCGGGCCCGGGCGAAGTGCGTATCGCGGTGAGCACCTGCGGCGTCTGCCGCACCGACCTGCACATTGTCGACGGCGAACTGGCGCACCCGAAGGCGGCGCTCATTCCCGGACACGAGGTCGTCGGCAGGGTCGAGTCCTGTGGCGCTGGCGTGACAGACCTTGCCCCGGGCGACCGGGTCGGCGTGCCGTGGCTCGGGCAGACCTGCGGGCACTGCGGCTATTGCGCGGCGCAGCGCGAAAACCTGTGCGATACGCCGCAGTTCACCGGCTATACGCGCGACGGCGGCTACGCCGAGTACGTGGTGGCCGACAGCCGCTTTTGCTTCCTTATCCCGGATCACTACGACGACGAGCATGCGGCGCCCTTGCTGTGCGCGGGCCTGATTGGCTACCGCACGCTGTGCATGGCGGGGGACGCCCGCAAGGTCCGGTCCATCGGCATCTACGGATTTGGCGCCGCGGCCCACCTGGTGACGCAGATCGCCGTCGCCCAGCAGCGCGAGATCTTCGCCTTCACGCGCCCCGGCGACACCGCCGCCTGCCAGTTCGCCCTTGACACCGGGGCGTGCTGGGCCGGTCCCAGCGACCAGCCCGCCCCGCAGCCGCTCGATGCCGCGCTGATCTTCGCGCCGGTGGGTGCGCTGGTGCCGATGGCGCTGCAAGCCGTCGCCAAGGGCGGCACCGTGGTTTGCGGAGGCATCCACATGAGCGATATTCCGGCCTTCCCCTATCGCCTGCTCTGGGAGGAGCGGTCGATCGTGTCGGTGGCCAACCTCACGCGCAACGACGGGCTGGAACTGATGCGAATCGCCCAGGCCACGCCGCTGCGCACCACCACGACGGTCTATCCGCTGGAGCAAGCCAATGCCGCGCTGGCCGACCTGCGCGCGGGGCGCTTGTCCGGCGCGGCGGTACTGCGCATTGCCTAGCGTGACATCGCTCGGGCAGCCGATCCATGGAACCCGGCACCAAATACGGCACCCATTAGAACACCCCCTCCAAAAAGTGCCCCCTTCGGCACCAACTTGCGCTAGATCAAGTCCACGCCCCACCCCGCCGGATAGCATTGGACCCTAAGCCGTCGCCCCGCGGTTCAAGGTCTGTCTTTGTCGCCTCCCCTCCCCCCTTTGCCCGACACCCTGAACCCCCTGGAGCGCCCGGCGGCATTCCATCATTCAGCGCACAGGCGCACAGGTAGCCGATGAAACTCAAACCAGGCTGGGGTATAGCGGCATTGTTCATTGCTGGCGCCATTGGAGCCGCCGTGTGGTGGCTTGGCAGCGAGCGCGACCCGTGGCCGGCTTATATGGTCCACAGCAACGGGCGCATGGAGATCGGCCGCCTCGACGTCGCGGTGAAGTATCCGGGCCGCGTCATCGATCTGCCCGTTCGCGAGGGCGATGCCCTGGCTGCGGGCGCCGTGGTGGCCCGGCAGGATGACGCCGAATTACTGGCTCAACTCAGCCTTGCCACTGCAGCCCGCGAGCGTGCCGTGCAGGCGGCATCGCGCGCGCAGGCGGAGATCGGGGGCCGCGAGAGCCGCCAGCGGCTGGCGCGGCTGGAGTTGACCGAGGCGGTCAAGCTCTACCAGGACCGCCAGATTTCTTCCGTTGAACGCGATCGCCGGCAGCTTGGCCTGGATGGCGAGAGCGCGGGCGTGACCGGCGCGCGCGCCGCGCTTGGCGAGGCCAACGCGGCGATCGCGGAGGCCGATGCCCAGATTGCCCGGCTGAAGATCCTGCAGGAGGAGGCAACCATCCGTGCCCCGGTGGCCGGACGTGTGGAGTATCGCGTGATCGAGGTCGGCACGGTGCTGCCGGCGGGCGGCCGCGTGGTGTCGCTGCTGAACCTGGCCGATATGTATTTCACGGTGTTCCTGCCCGCGGGTGCTGCCGGCAAGCTGGCCATCGGCGACGAGGCGCGCATCGTGCTGGACGCGATGAAGGACGAACCGATCCCGGCCCGCGTCAGCTTTGTGGCCAGCGAGGCGCAGTTCACCCCCAAGTATGTCGAGACCGACGCTGAGCGGGCCAAGCTGATGTATCGCATCAAGCTGCAGCTGGCGCCCGAGGTTGCCCAGCGTTACGCGGCCAAGCTGAAAGCCGGCATGACGGGCGACGGCTTCGTGCGCCTGGATGCCAGGCAGCCCTGGCCCGCATCGCTGACGCTGCCCCGGCAGCCAGCCTGACGCCATGCCGAGTCCGCACCCCGACGGTGCCGCGGCCATCCGGATCGATGGCTTGTCGCACCGCTACGGCGCCAGCGTGGCGCTGGACAATGTGTCGCTCACGCTGCCCGGCAATGCCACCATCGGCCTGATCGGCCCCGATGGCGTCGGTAAATCGACGCTGCTCGGCGTGATTGCCGGCGTCAAGCGTATCCAGCAGGGCCATGCCGCCGTGCTGGGCGCGGACTTGCGCGACCGGCAAGCGCGCGAGGCGCTGTTGCCGCGCGTGGCGTTCATGCCGCAGGGGCTGGGACGCAACCTGTACCCGACGCTGTCGGTCTATGAGAACGTGGACTTCTTTGCCCGGCTGTTCGGCCTGGGCGGCGAGGAGCGGCGCCAGCGCATCGAGCGCCTGCTCGCGGCCACCGGCCTGGCGCCTTTCCCGGACCGTCCGGCGGGCAAGCTCTCGGGCGGCATGAAGCAAAAGCTCGGCCTGTGCTGCGCGCTGGTCCACAACCCGGACCTGCTGATTCTCGACGAGCCCACCACGGGGGTGGACCCGCTGTCGCGGCGCCAGTTCTGGACCCTGGTGGAGGATCTGCGCGCCGAGCACAGCAATATGACGGTGATCGTTGCCACCGCGTATATCGAGGAGGCGCAGCGCTTCGAGCATCTGGTGGCCATGGATGCGGGCAAGGTGCTGGTGTGCGACCGTACCGCCGACGTGCTGGCGCGCGCGGGCACCGGCGACCTGGAGCAGGCCTATATCTCGTTGCTGCCGGCGGCCCGGCGCGGCGATGCCACGGGACTGGTGATCCCGCCCCGCCCGCCGGATGGCGGCGAACCCGCCATCGAGGCCGAGGGGCTGACGCGGCGCTTCGGTGCCTTTACCGCCGTGGACAATGTGAGCTTTCGCATCGAGCGCAGCGAGATCTTCGGCTTTCTCGGCTCCAATGGCTGCGGCAAGACCACCACCATGAAGATGCTGACCGGGCTGCTGGATGCCACCAGCGGCACCGCGCGCCTGCTCGGCCAGACCATCGACGCCGGCGATATGCGCACCCGCATGCGGGTCGGCTATATGTCGCAGGCGTTCTCGCTGTACGAGGAGCTGACGGTACGGCAGAACCTGGACCTGCATGCCAAGCTCTACCGGATGGAAGGCGAGCACGCGCGGAAGGCGGTCGGGCAGGCCTTGCTCGATTTCGAGCTGGACCAGCATGCCGATGCGCGGCCCGCCGCCCTGTCGCTCGGCATCCGCCAGCGCCTGCAGCTGGCTGCGGCCTGCCTGCACCATCCGGAAGTGCTGATCCTCGACGAGCCCACCTCCGGCGTGGACCCCGGCGCGCGCGACATGTTCTGGCGCCATCTGGTCCAGCTGTCGCGCCAGCAGCGCGTGACGATCTTCGTTTCCACGCACTTCATGAACGAGGCGGCGCGCTGCGACCGCATCTCCTTCATGCACCGCGGCCGCGTGCTGGCGGTGGGCAGCCCGGACGCGCTGCGGGAAAGCTGTGGCGCGCGGACGCTGGAGGATGCGTTCGTCAGCTACCTGGAGCAGGCGGAAACCCCGGAGAACGGCGCTGCCGCTACCCCCGTCGCTGCGGCTGCGGCTGCGGCGAAGGCTGCGCAACCCGCCCCGCCCCCCGCGCCAGCCGGCAGGCCAGCCGCGCATGCCGGCGGCTCGAAGCTGGCGCGGACCTGGGCGTTCGCCAGGCGCGAGGCCATGGAGCTGGCGCGCGACCGGCTGCGGCTGGCATTCGCCATCCTCGGCCCGATCGTGCTGCTGTGCGCCGCGGCGTGGAGCGTGTCCTTCGATGTGGAGAACGTGCGTTTCGCCGTGCTGGACCGCGACCAGAGCCGGGCCAGCCGCGAGCTGGTGGAGCAGTTTTCCGGTTCGCGCTCTTTTGTGCAGACCGGTGGCGTGCATAGCGAGGCGGATGCGGACCGGCGCCTGCGCGCCGCGGCCGATATGCTGATCGTCGAGCTGCCGCCCGGCTTCGAGCGCGACCTGCTGGCCGGGCGCCAGCCACAGCTTGCATTCCGCGTCGACGGGTCCAGCCCGTTCCCGGGCGCCACCACGCGCGCCTATGTGAGCGGCGTGCTGCTGGCCTACGCCAATGCACAGATGCGCGCGCAGCCGGAGCGCCCGGCGGCACTGCCGGTGTCGATCGAGACGCGCTTTATCTACAACCAGGAGTTCCGCAGCATCTACGCGATCACGCCGGGCATCATCATGCTGGCGCTGATCCTGATCCCGACCATGCTGACCGCGCTTGGCGTGGTGCGGGAGAAGGAGATGGGGTCGATCACCAACCTCTATGCCTCCCCGGCCAGCGTGGGCGAGTACCTGATCGGCAAGCAACTGCCCTACGTGGGGCTGGCGATGATCAGCTACCTGACCCTGGTGGCGTTGGCCATCGTGCTGCTGCAGGTGCCGCTGAAAGGATCCTTCCTCGCCTTGTCGATTGGCGCCGTGCTGTTCGTGCTGGCGGCCACCGCGCTCGGGCTGCTAATGTCGACCTTCGTGCGTTCGCAGGTGGCGGCCATCTTCGGCACCGCGATCCTGTGCCTGATTCCGTCGGTCAATTTCTCCGGCCTGCTGTATCCGGTGTCGACGCTGACGGGCAGCAGCTACTGGATTGGCCTGGGTTTTCCATCGTCGTGGTTCCAGCTGGTCAGCCTTGGCAGTTTTACCAAAGGGCTTGGTGCGGGCAGCTTCGGCACCATGTACCTGGCCTTGCTGGGTTTCGCGCTGCTGTACCTGGCGGGCGCGCGTCTGCTTCTGCGCAAGCAGGAAGTGTAGCCGGGAGATACCGCGATGAATCAATGGTGCAAGAACGTGGCCCGGCTGTGCGGCAAGGAACTGCGCAGCCTGTTCAGCGATGCGACGCTGATGGCGCTGATCGTCTTTGCCTTCACGCTGGCCGTGCATTCGGTCGCCAAGGGCATCAAGGCCGAGGTGTCGAACGCATCGGTGGCCATCGTGGATGCCGACCACTCCGAGCTCTCGCGCCGCCTGCGCGATGCGATCCGGCCGCCGTATTTCAAGACGCCGGTGGATGTGGACCGGCACGCCGTCGATGCGGAGCTGGACCGGGGACGCTATATCTTCGCCATCGAGATCCCGCCGCGCTTCGAAGCCGACGTGCTGGCGGGAAGAACGCCGGCGGTGCAGGTGCTGGTCGATGCCACCGCGATGACCCAGGCGGGCCTGGGGGCCAGCTACCTGCAACAGATCTTCACGCGTGAGGCGCTTGAATTCCTGCACGCGCGGGGCATCGAGGCGCAGCTGCCCGTGCGCGCGCAGAGCACGGTGCTGTTCAATCCCAATACGGAGTCGCACTGGTTCACATCGACCATGCAGATCGTGGTGAACATCACGGTGCTGGCCATCATCCTGGTCGGCGCGGCGGTGATCCGCGAGCGCGAGCACGGCACCATCGAGCACTTGCTGGTGATGCCGGTGCGCGCCAGCGAGATTGCGGTGGCGAAGATCCTGGCCAATGGCGCGGTGATCTTCCTGGCGTCCCTGCTGTCGCTGTGGCTGGTGGTGCATCTGTGGCTGGATGTGCCACTGACCGGTTCGATGGGGCTCTTTGCGCTGAGCACCGCGCTCTACCTGTTCTCGGTGACGGCGCTCGGCATGTGGCTGGCGACGATCGCGCCGGCGATGCCGCAGTTCGGCCTGCTGGCGGTGCCGACCTATGCCGTTGCCTACCTGCTGTCCGGCGCCGCCACGCCGGTGCAGAGCATGCCACAGGCCATGCAGCACGCGGTGCAGTTCCTGCCGACCACCCAGTTCGTCACGCTCACGCAGGCCATCCTGTTCCGCGGCGCGGGCGTGGATGTGGTGTGGCCGCAGTTGCTCGGCGTCACAGCCGCGGGCGGGATCTTCCTGGCCCTGGCGCTGACACGGTTCCGCTCCATGCTGGCACAGCAAGGATAGACCGCCATGCCTGACCACACTTACCACGCTTACCACCCTAACCACGCCCGCCCTTCCTCCAGCCCGCCCACCCAACGGATTTCCGCCTTGAGTACCTATCCACGACGCGGCATCCTCGCCGGCCTCATTGCAGGCATCGCAAGCATCGCCGCAGCCGGCCTGGCCGGCTGCGCCACGGTCGACGTCACCGTGCCCGACAGCGTCGCGGCGCCGGCCGCGTTCAGGCAAGCCCCCGCCGAGGGCACGCCGGCTGAGGTGCAGGACCTGGCTCAGTGGTGGCGGAACTGGAACGACCCGGAACTGACGCAGCGCGTGACCGAGGCGCTGGCGGCCAATCTCGATCTGCGCGTGGCCCAGGCGCGCGTGGCGGAGGCACGCGCGATCGGGCAGGTTGCGGAATCGGCGCTCTACCCGACCCTGTCGGCACAGGCGCGCGCGGCGCGCGGCGTGGCCGACTTGCGCAGCCCCCCGGGCCTGCCGGATACCTCGCCCGGCCTGGACGGACATCTTGCCGGCCTGACCGTGGCCTGGGAGGTCGACGTCTTCGGCGCCCGCCGCAGCGACGCCCAAGCCGCGGCGGCTGTTGCGCTGAGCGCCGAGGAGCGCCTGCGCGGCACGCGCCTGGTAATCGCCGCCGACGTGGCCGAGAACTACCTGGCGGCGCGCGGCCTGCAGCGCCGCCTGCAGCAACTGGACCGGAGCACGGAAATCGTCAGTCAGTTGCTGAGCTATACCCGCGCGCGCTATGCGGCCGGACAGGCGCTCTCCTACGATGTCGACCGCGTGAGCGAACAGCTTGGCGCGCTGCAGGCGCAGCGCCCGGCGCTGACGAGCCAGATCTCGATGCGGGAACGCCGCCTTGCGGTGCTCGCCGGCCAGGTGCCGCAGGCCGCGGCGGCGCTTTCGCCGCCGCCCGCGCCCTTCGTGCCGGCGCCACCCGCCGGGCAGGTGCCGTCCGACGTGATCGAGCGGCGCCCGGATGTGCGCGCCATGGCCGCGCTGGTACGCGCGCAGGCTGCCAGGCTCGGCAGCGCCAAGGCGGAACGGTTCCCCCGGTTTTACCTGACGTTCCTCGGCCAGGACGGGCGTCTGCACGTGGACGGGCTGCCGGCGCTGAGCGGCACCGGCGGGCTGGTGGGCGTCGGCGTGCAGTTGCCGATCTTCACCGCGGGCCGCATCCAGGCCGGCATCGATGCCGGCGACGCCCGCCTGCAGGCCGCGCAGGCGGAATACAACCAGACGGTGCTACGCACGCTGGAGGAAGTGGATAACGCCTACAGCCAGCGCAGCAGCCTGGACCAGCGCGGCGCCCGGCTGGCCGACGTGGTCACCACCGCGCAGCGCAACAGCCAGAACGCCACGCGCCTCTACGAAGGCGGACGGCGCACGCTGCAGGATGTGCTGGACGCGCGCGTCGGCGCGCTGCAGCGGGAGGACGAACTGATCCAGACGCAAACGGCGCAGGCGCTGGCGGCCGTGCAACTGTATCGGGCGCTCGGCGGGGAATGACCGGGCGATCCAGCCCGGCATTGAGCTCGATGCATGCGCGCCCGGCGCGGAATCCGCCTACGCTTCCGCCTTCAGCATCCGCCACAACGTGGTGCGCCCGATCCCCAGTTGCCTGCTGGCCTCGGCGCGGTTGCCGCCGGCCTGTTCGAGCGCACGTAGTACGTCGGCGCGGGTCGGCGCAGGCCGCTGCGCATCGCTAGCAAGCGCCGGCGGCTCTGGGCGCATTCGCTCGAATTCGGGAAAGACAGCGCGAATCTCCTGCATGGATCCGGCCTGGGGATCGCCAAGGTAGATCGCCGCGCGGGTCAGCAGATTTTCCAGTTCGCGCACGTTGCCCGGCCATGCGTATCCGTTGAACAGGGGAACCAGCAGTTCCTGCGCACGCGCCATGACTTCGTCCGGCAAGCCATATTGCGCGATGCTCCGCTTGACCAGGCTTCCGGCAAGGCCGCGCAATTGAAGGCAACGAAGGGGTTGCCGCGGCGGCCGCTCGCGTTGTGAATGCCCTGGGCGACCAGCTCCTTGCCCGTCCCGCTCCCGCCCGTCAGCAGTATGGTCGCGTCATGCGCCGCGCCGGCACGCGCGAGGCGCCGCACCCTGTCCAGCGCGGCGGAGCTGCCGGTCAGGTCGTCCAGGCTGTGCCGTGCGACCAGCTGCGTCGGGCGCTGGGTGGTCCGCAATCACCGGTCGATCCGCTGCGCGGCCTGCGCGTCCTGCACCGTCACCACCGAGCCAGTACGCAGGCCATGCTCGACGATGGGCAGGCAGGTCACGATCAGCGCCCGCCCGCCGATACGCGCGATCCGTTCTTCCAGCGGGCGTTCGGTGCTGATGGATTCGTGCAGGAAGGGCCCCACCGCAGCCGTCAGCTGACGCGGGATATCCTTGTCGCCAGTCAGCCCGAGCAGCCCGACCATGGCGGGATTGACGGCTTCGAGCTGCCCGGCGTCGTCGAACGCCGCCACGCCATCGCGCAGGTGCGCCACGATGGTGTTCAAGCGCACGCGCTTCGACTCCTTGTGCCGGCTGACCCTGGCCAGCTCGATAGAGCGCTCGAAGGCTTCCTCGACCGCTCCAAGGGAGTACAGGAACACGCTTTCAAGGCCCGCCTGCTGTGCGAAGTCGCACGCCATGCCGGGTCCGATGATGACCGTGCAACCCTCCGCGGCAAGTGATTCGACCGCGGTCCGTACCTCGTCGATCGAGCGATCGGCGCGTTGGAGCAGATCCACCTTCAACCAGGCCCGCAGATCGGCAAGCTCATGCGAAACCGACTCATGCAGGACGAGCCCGACCCGCTCTCCCGGCCAGGCCGAAGCGGCTTGCGCGATCGCGCTGAGCACGTCAAAGCCCTGTACGGGGTCATGCCAAGTTACGGGCAATCCACTATCATGAGCATTGAGGTTATATAGAACGGAATCGATATCTCCAGCAGTTATAAGTAACCGCGGGATTTCCGTCGACACCCTCAGCTAGACTGGCTGGCCCTTCAGCGATTGCCGAGATCCTGTATGGCCACCATCGAGCGTACCGCCTACACGCGTTTCCCGAAGGCTTTCTCCACTAAGGCGCTGCAAGCGTGCTACACGCCTGATGCCGAGGAGTTGGACTGGGCCATCCGTTCAACCCGAGGCCAGGGGCTGCGCCTTGGCTCGCTTGTGTTGCTGAAGGTCTTCCAGCAACTGCATTATTTCCCCAACTTGGATGGCATACCGACGGCCGTGATCGACCACGTGCGCGCCAGCGCCGGCCTGGATCCGGATGCCGAGTTTGGCTACCCCGGTCGATGTGGCCGATATTGAATTTCTGAGCCCCTATCTCACCAGCCACATCAAACGTTTCGGCGATTTCAAGCTGAATCTGGAACGTATGCCGGAAGCGTGGATTCGTGACTGCCTATTCGCAGGACCTGCCCACGCCGAGCAAGGCAGGGTTCCCACTCGCTCCTTTTCGGATTTTTCCGAAAATGCTCCCGCTCGCATCCGACGTCACAATTTTTGACACTTATTCGGCACATTTCACGGTAGCCTGATTGGCTACCCCGCGCCATACAGCATTCGCTGCATGTGCCACTCGTGGGCCCCTTCACCCCGCCGGAGTGCCGCCTATGGGCAACCGCCCGCCGTTCCTGTCCAACCGTACTGTCACGATTCGTGGTGACGGTTTGCCCGAAATCCTGGGTCAGGTCGCCCTGACCGTCGCCCGCGTGCAGGGCACCGAGGGCCTGAATGACCTGTTCACCTACACGGTCGACCTCAAGACTCCGGATGCGCTCCCTCGTCTGTACGGGCCCGCCGCCAATCTGGACCTGCCCGCGATGCAGGGCAAGGAGCTGACGCTCGAGATCGAACTCGACGGCGCCGGTAGCGGCCTGGCCGGCCACGTGGGCGCCGGCACCCGCGAGATCACCGGCATCGTGACCCAGGTCGAAGGGCCGATTGCCGAGGGGCACCACTTTGTCTACCGTCTCACGCTGCGGCCGTGGCTATTCCTCGCCACGCTCACCACCGACTTCAAGATCTTCCAGCAGAAGACGGTGGTTGAGATCCTGCAGGAT
>NZ_LZZU01000084.1:0-23348 GCF_014170355.1 Cupriavidus sp. UME77 | reverse complement strand
CCCTATCCCCCCTCACCCCTAATGCCTCCCCGGCAACGACAGCCGCCTCTCCAACAACCGCTGCACATGCGCCAGCGCCGTACTAAGCATCCAATAAATAGCAGCCACGGCAAGATAAAGCGGCAACGGCTGGTAGGTCGCGGCAATCACCTCCTGCGCCGTGCGCAGCAGCTCGGTCACCGTGATCACAGACACCAGCGAGGTGTCCTTGATCAGGCTGATCAGGCTGTTCGACAGGCTCGGCACCGCCAGCCGCAGCGCCTGGGGGCCGACCACGTAGCGCAAGGTCTGGCCTTGCGTCAGGCCCAGGCTGTAAGCCGCCAGCCACTGCCCGCGCGGGATGCCGAGGATGGCGCCGCGCATGCTCTCCGAGAGATACGCCCCTACGTTCAGGCTCAGCGTCAACACGCCCGCCGGGGTGGGCTCCAGCGCGATGCCGATGCCCGGCAAGCCGTAATACACCACGAAGATCTGCACCAGCAGCGGCGTGCCACGCATGATGCTGACGTAGGTCCGCGCGACGGCCTTCGGCACGGGCTGGTGGCTGATGCCCATCAACGCCACCACGGTGCCGATCGCCAGCCCGAAGATCATCGACAGCAGCGCGAACTTGATGGTCAGCAGCATGCCCTGCAGCAGCACGGGCAGCGATGCGGCAACGAGTTGGAGAGCGGACATGGAAAGCCCTGGCGAAAGGCGTGCCCGCGCTTATCTGGCCGGCTTGGTCACGTCACTGCCAAACCACTTCGCCGAAAGCTTGCCGAGGCTGCCGTCCTTGCGCATCTCGTCGAGGGCGCGGTCGATGGCCTGCGCAAACTTCGGATTGTCCTTGCGAAAGGGGATCGCCACCTCGGAATTGCCACCTTCCACAATCGCGCCGGGCCGCAGCGGCAGGTTTGACGTCTTGATCAGGTAACCGATCATCAGGCGGTCGTTCAGCGCGGCATCCACCCGCTGCGCTGCCAGGTCGCGCAGGTACTCGGGCGCACCCGGATAGGTCTTGACGTCGATGCCGGCGACAGACTTGGCCAGTTCGTTGTAGTTGCTGCCCAGGCTCACGCCGAGCTTCTTGCCTTTCAGGTCCTCGAGGGACTTGAACTGGCGGCTGTCATCCTTGCGCTGAATCAGCTGCGCCGCCGAATACACGTAAGGCGTGGAGAAATCCAGCACCTGCTTGCGTTGCGGCGTTACCGCGACCTGGTTGACGATCACGTCGAACTTGCCGGCCTGCAGCCCGGCTATGATGCCGCTCCACTCGGTGGTGACAAACTCCGGCTTGACGCCCAGCCTGGCCGCCACGCCCTTCGCCACGTCGACGTCGAAGCCTTCCAGCTGGTTGTTGCTGCCGCGGTAGTTGAACGGCGGATAGGTGCCTTCCAGCCCGATCTTGAGCACGCCGGCCTGCTTTACGGTATCGAGCAGATCGGCGGCCTGCGCGGCGGCGCCGGCCGCCAGCAGCGAAACGGCGAACAGGGCGTTGAGACAGCCAGTACGAAGCGATCGCATATGTTCTCCAGTCAGCACAGCCGACGCGGACGGCGTCCGCAACGGTCCGGCAAGCGTCAACCCGGCGTTGGTCCGCCAAGCGTGCAAGCCGGCTTTTAGCCTAGCGCAATTTCGCGTCGAACAGCAATAACGATTCGCCCTGCCCTACCCGGCTTATTGGAACGCCTTGTCATTGGGATGGGCGTAGAGATCTTTCATGTCGGCCGACAGCGGATAGTTCAGGTTAATGTTGCGCGGCGGAATCGGCGACTGGAACCACTTTTTGTACAACTGCTCGGCACGGCCGCTGGTCATCAGGTCGGCGATCACGCCGTCGGCCAGCGCCTTGAACGACGGATCGTCCTTGCGGAACATGCAGGCGTAGTTCTCGGTCTGCAGCGGCGTGCCCACCACGGTCCAGTCGTTGGCGCTCTTGGCCTTGGTCAGTTCGCCGTAGAGCAACGGCTCGTCCATCACGAAGGCCACCGCGCGCCCCGTCTCCAGGATCAGGAAGGACTGCCCGTGGTCCTTGGCGCTGATCAGGTTCATGTTCATGGTCTTCTCGCCATTCATCTTGACCAGCAGGCGCTCATCCGTGGTGCCAGCGGTGGTCACCACGTTGCGGTCCTTGAGATCCGGGAAGTCTTTCACGCCCGAATCCTTCCTGGTCAGCATGCGTAGCCCGTAGACAAACAGGCTGTTGGAAAACGCTACCTGCTTTTGCCGCTCCAGGTTGTTGGTGGTGGTGCCGCACTCGATGTCGATGGTGCCGTTCTGCATCAGCGAAATGCGATTCTGCGACGTGATCGGCACCAGCTTGATCTCGAGCTTGGGGTTTTGCACTTGCGCCTTCACCTTATCGACGATCTGCAGCAGGATCTCATGCGAGTAGCCCATCACATCGCGTCCGTTGGTATAGGAAAACGGGATGGAGGACTCGCGATAGCCCAGCGAGATCACGCCGGTTTCCTTGATCTTGCGCAGCGTATCGCCGTCGGCGGCGTGCGCGTTGCTGACAGTGCCCGCGGTGCCTGCCAGCATGGCAACCGCCAGCAGGCAGCGGGAGAATCGGTTGGAGGGGACGTGCGATTTCATATCGTTTTCTCCTTGGGTGGAAATGGCTCGAAGTACTGCCTGGTCGTGAAGCGGTGTTTCTCAGCGGTAATGCAAACGAAAAAACTGCCCCGTAACGCTGCCCATCAAGCCAGCATCACGGCGAAATCCGTGTCATCGATGGCCGGCTTGCGCCCGGCCAGGCCATCGGCCAGCAAGCCCGCGCTGCCCATGGCCAGCGTGAAGCCGAGCGCGCCGTGGCCGATGTTGAGCCACAGGCCGCGCACCGCCGACTGGCCCACCATCGGCAGGCCGGTCGGCGTGGCCGGGCGCAGGCCTGCCCAGGGCTGCAACTGCTCCGGCTCGATGCCCGGCGCCATGTCGCCAAACAGCGCGCGGGTCTCAAAGGCCAGCGTGGCGATGCGGGCACGGTCGATGACGGTATCCGCGCGCACCAGGTCGGCCATGCCCGCCACGCGCAAGGTGTTGCCGATGCGGGCATAGACGATCTTGCGCGCAAAATCGGTGACGCTGATGTGCGGCGCGCGCTCGCCATCGCTAATCGGCACCGTGATGCTGTAGCCCTTGAGCGGCCACAGCGGTGCCCGCACGCCCAGGGGCTTGAGCAAGGCCACGCTGCCGATGCCGCCTGCCACCACCACGGCATCCGCCCGCTCTATGCCGGCATCGGTACGCACGCCGGTCACGCGATCGCCTTCGCGCTCGATGCCCAGCACGCCGGTGCCAAAGCGCAGCGACACGCCAGGACGGTCATGCAGCAACCGTGCCAACGCCAGGCAGAAACGATGGCAATCGGCCACTTCCTCGCTCGGCGTGTGAATCGCGCCGGCGATCTCGCCGCGGATGCCGGCCAATGCCGGTTCCAGCGCCACGCACGCATCGCTGTCCAGCGCCTGCTGCTCGCAGCCCAGGCTGGCCTGGTAATCGAGCAGGCGGCAGGCGGCATCGAAGCTGGCCGCGTCGCGGTGCACAATCAGCTTGCCGCGCCGGGCAAAGCCGAAGTCCACCGGCTGGCTGTCGACAAAGGCCTGCATCAGGTCGCGGGAGTAGAAGGCCAGCCGCAGCAGCTTGCGCGTGGTGGCCTCGCTGGCGGAGGCATTGCAAGCCCGTGCAAACGCTGCCAGCCAGCGCCACTGCGCCGGGTCACCCGATGGGCGGAAACGCATCGGCGAATCAGGGCGCAGCAGCCACCCGGGTACCTTGGCCAGCACGCCCGGCCCGGCGAGCGGCGCCACATAGCTATAGCTGAGCTGCCCGCCGTTGGCGAAGCTGGTTTCCTCGCCCGGGCCGTCGCGCCGTTCCAGCACGGTCACCTCGTGCCCGTCGCCCGCCAGCCGCCACGCCGTGCTCATCCCGATCACGCCCGCCCCCACGATCACAACCTTCATTACCCGCCTCTTTAATCCGGTCCCTTTCGACCCGACACAGGGTAGACCACGCGGCCCGCCTTGCCCAATGCGAATACGTGCAAGAATATGTCTTTAGGCTATGGGTGCCGCTTTGCTGCGGCGCCCTCCCCTGCCACATGCGATTGCGTCAGATCGAAGTCTTTCGCGCGGTCATGCTGACCGGCACCGTCAGCGAGGCCGCGCGCCTGCTGCACGTCTCCCAGCCGGTGGTCACGCGCGTGCTGCAGCATGCCGAGGCCACGCTCGGCTTCCGTTTGTTCGACCGGGTAAAAGGCAGGCTGCAGGCCACGCCGGAGGCCGGCGCGCTGTACGGCGATGTCGAGCGGCTATATGGCGAGATCGAGCGGGTGCGCCGTGTCTCCGAAAGCCTGCGCCACAAAGGCGCCGGCCGTCTGCGCGTGGCGGCCACGCCTAGCCTGGCCAATCCGCTGCTGGTGCCAGCCGTACGCCGCTTTTGCGCGCGCCATCCCGACACCCAGGTGCAGGTACTGACCCACCACACCGACGAGATCGTGCAAGGGCTGCTGGCTAACCAGATCGACCTGGGCTTCGCCTTCTCGCCGCCGCGCCACGAAGCCATCACCAGCGAACCGGTAGCTGGCGGCCAGATGCTGCTGGCGGTACCGCGCGGCGAGCCGCTGGCGGCCCGCGGCCGGCGGGCCGACGTGCCGATGCACAAGCTGGTGGAACGCCCCTTCATCGCCTACGACGACAACAGCTCGCTTGGGCTGCTGGTGCGCCAGACGCTGGCGCGCAATGCGCTCGAGCCGCGCTCCACGCTGGAAGTCCAGACCTATTCGCTGGCGCTGGCCCTGGTCGATGCCGGCCTGGGCCTTACCTTGCTCGACCAATACACCGCGCTGGGCGCAAACCCGGAGCGTGTTTCGCTGCACGAGGTCAAGCCCGCGTTGCCTTTCGAGATCCAGTTGCTGCGCGCCAGCCACCGCGGCAGCTCCAGCCTGGCCGACGCGATGCGCGAACAGTTTGCCGCCGCCGCACGGGAGCTGGCGGCTACGCTGCCGCAGCGGCTGGAAGCGCCGGCGGTCAGTTTTGAGCATGCACCTAGATGAAACGTCCCGCCGTCCTTGCGGAATTTGACAGTACCGTGCGCCGTGCACCATCATCAAAGCGCCTGAACGGTGCTTCCCCAAACCTATGTTCGCCCTAATCCTGCTTCTCCTTATCCTGATCAGCGCCTTCTTCTCGATTTCCGAGATCGCGCTGACCGCATCGCGCCGCACCAAGCTGCAGACACTGTCCGAGCGTGGCGACCGCCGCGCCACCAAGATCATGCTGCTCAAGGAGGAGCCGGGCAACTTCTTCACCATCGTGCAGATCGGCGTCAACAGCGTGGCCATCCTGGCCGGTATCGTCGGCGAGAAGCATGTCTCCGACCTGATGCAGACGGCGCTGCTGCCCTACCTGGACGTGGTCACCACCCAGCGCATCGCCAATGTCGGTTCCTTCCTGATCGTCACCCTGCTCTTTATCCAGTTCGCCGACCTGATCCCCAAGCGCATCGCCATGACGTTTCCCGAAGCCTGCGCGCTGGCGGTGATCGGGCCGATGCTCACGCTCATCAAGATCTTCAAGCCACTGGTCTACGTCTTCAACGGTGCCGCCAATGCCACGCTGCATCTGTTCGGCGTGCCCACCAAGCACATCGACCAGATCACCTCCGAGGACATCGCCGCCATGGTCGATGCCGGGGCGGAGGCCGGCGTGCTGCACAAACACGAGATCCACCTGATCGAAAACGTGTTCGAGCTGGACGCGAAAAGCGTCACCGCGGTGATGACCCCGCGCGACGATGTGGTCTACATCGGCCTGGACGAATCGCCCGACAGCCTGCGGCGCAAGCTGGTCAACTATCCGCACGCGCAATATCCGGTTTGCGGGCACAACCTCGACGACGTGCTGGGCTACATCGATTCGAAGGACATCCTGCAGCTGTTCCTTGCCGACGATTCCACCGGCGTGATCGGCAACATCGGCAATATCGGCAAGCACCACGACAAGAACGTGCTGGTGATCCCGGACACGCTGACGCTCACCGAATCGCTCACGCGCTTTCGCGAGATGCACCAGAACTTTGCGGTGGTCATGAACGAGTACGGGCTGGTGGTGGGCATCGTCACGCTGGACGATATCGTCGGCGCGCTGATGGGCAACATCATCTACTCCACCGAGGATGAACAGATCGTGCGGCGCGACGAAAGCTCATGGCTGGTCGACGGCGTCACGCCGCTAGTGGACCTGAAGAAGGCGCTGGAGCTCGACGAGCTGCCCGGCGAGGATTACGTCGACACCGCCGCCGGGCTCGTCATCTACACGCTCAAGCGGATCCCGAAGAAATCGGAAGCGATCGAGGCTGCGGGATTCCGCTTTGAAGTGCTGGACATCGACCATCACAAGATCGATCAGCTGCTGGTTTCGCGGCTGCCGCCGGCGGAGCCGTTCCAGCCGTAAGCGCGCGGCGATACCGCTCGACCGTGCCGGGCAGCTGGAACACCACGATCCACGTGCCAACCACCACCACCGCCGCGGCGGCAACCGCGCCCAGGCGCAGCGGCGCCAGGCGTTCCGGTGCATGCAGGGTGGCATAGGCGGTGCCCAGCAGCACGATCCAGGCAAAGCCGAGCGCGCAGCCCGCCAGCACGTCGGACAGCCAGTGCATGCCAAGGTAGAGCCGCGACAGGCAGATCAGCGTCACCACCACCGCCGTCAGCGCCACCACCGGCATCCGTACCCGCCACGGCTGGCGCAGGCACAGCAGGAAGGCCAGGAAGCCATAGGTCACCATGCTGCTGGTGGCGTGGCCGCTGGGAAACGAAAACGACTCCAGGCCGCCGTAGATGCTGGCCGGCCGGCTGCGCTCAAGGGCAAGCTTGAGCACCATCACGCAGGCGCGCGCGCCAACCAGCGCCCCCACCCAGTAAGCTGCCGCCACCCAGGCACGGCGCCACGCCAGCCAGGCAAAGACCGCCACGCCCACTGCCACGGACACCCGCGCGCCGCCCAGCTCGGTCAGCGCCACCATGGCCGTATCCAGCCAGCCCTGCTGCCACGCGCGAAGCTGCGCGAACACCGCCTGGTCCACCTGCACCAGCGGCGCGCCTTCGGCGATGGATTCACCCAGCCACAGCAACGCGGCCGCGCAAGCGAGCAACAGCACACCGCCTGCCGCCAGCAGGAGCAGCTCGACGATGTCGCGCTCCAGCATGCTGGCCACGCGCGGCCACGGCTGCGTGTCCCGCGCGCGCAGCGCATCGCGGCCACGCAAGCGCGCGGCATCGAGCCTGCGCACCAGCGGGCGGATCACCAGCAGCAAGCCGCGCACCACACAGAGCAGCAACAACGCGAACAAAGCGAGAAGGCCCACCACGCCCAGCGCGGTTGCCGGTGTGAGCCAGGACGCGCCAGCCGGCTGCACGGCCGCGAGCGCTTGAACGGGAGCAGCCACCATCGGCTCAGCCCCCCGCCGCCATGCGCGCGATATTGGCGCGTGCCGGCGCTTCGCAATCGGCAAAGGCTGGTGTGAGGAACAAGTGTGCCCGCTGCGCCATTGCCTGCAGGAACGCGATCCGCCGCTGCATGAATGCCGCGTACAGGGCATCGCCAGACAGGCCAGTGCGATTGGCCAGCAGCGCCTTGTTTTCTTCGAACACAGCGACACTCCAGGCGTCGAATTCCGCGTCTGGCGCAGCCAGCCGGGACAGATCCAGATCCAGCACAGCCTCGGACTCCGGCACCGATGCACGATGCCCGCAGGTATCCATCACGATGCGCGCGGCCAGCGCTGTCACCGCCACATCGACCCCGCTCACCATGGTCTCGATCAACGCGGCCGACGCCGCTTCGTTGTGCTCGCAGCCCGGCACGTAGACCGCGTCGTGGAACAGCACGGCAAGCGCCTGCGCGGGCGTGAGCGCGATGCCGCGCGCCTGTGCCTGCGCAAACATCTCCAGCACATGGCGGCGATCGTGGTAATGCCGGTAAGGTGCGTCGTAGCAGGCCAGCACCTGCAACACCGTCGCGCGCGGCAAGAAGTCCAGGCAAGCCAGCGCGGCCGGCCAATCCGGCGCGAAACGCGCTTGCGTGCCCTGCGGCGTATCAACGCTTTCGCCGAACACATCCAGCGGCCGCACCCACAAGCGGGAGCGGTCCCGCATCGACTCGTACACCACCACCTGCGACAGGTCAGACTCGATCACGCCGAGGCCAACGATGGCATAGGCGCCGCCCTTGTAATGGCGATAGGGCATGCCGTGGAGATAGTCGGAGGACCCCTCTGCACCGGGCAAGGCGTGCGGGGAAGGCGGGCAAGAAGACTGTGTCATGAGCGGCTGTTCAAATCGGAGCAGCGTCATGATAGTGCATTGGCCACGCGGGGCCGCTTGCGGGCCCCGCGCGGGTGCGCAGGGTTGACTGCGTGGTTGGCTACGCGTTGGCTACATTACTTGCGATGCGTGCGCTGACGCATCGCGCCAGGTTCGGCCATCTTCGGATCCTTGAGAGACATCTCCTGCACCTCGCTCTCCTTGCTGTGCCGTTTCTCAAAGCGGATGTTCGGGGATGGCCGCTTCGAATTGGAGTGAGCGTTCCGGCTCATGCCTTACCTCCATTCTGGTCGACGTGGCGGTTGCCACTTAACCAATATAGAGGTCTGGCACCCAGGTTGCCATGTCCCGCGCGCGTCAAGGCGCCGCCACCATTATCGATTGCGCCGCTCGCCCCGATCCCGCACCTCGACACCAGTCGGGGTGGGCAGGTGGGCGGGCGCAAGGCAAGGTTGGCGTACCGGCGAAAAGGATCCGGCGAGCCCGAAGGCTCCCCTGCCCAGGCCCGCCCAATGAAGGCGCGCAGAGGCATAACTTACCTAAAAAATCGCCTGGCGGCGACTGTCCGCCTTTTCGTTCGGAACGCCAATCCCGAACGCTGTGGTTGCAGCGATGCGCAGCGTATATCGCGTGAGCTGGCAGGCTCGTTGACCTGTGCAACGATGCCTGCTGCTGCCGTGCCGACAACGCGTCGACAGCGCGAACCCGTACCCCAAAGCAAAAGCCCCACGACTCTTCAGGAATCGTGGGGCTTTGCGTACTGCTGGCGGAGAGGGTGGGATTCGAACCCACGGTAGGCTCGCACCTACGCCTGATTTCGAGTCAGGTACATTCGACCACTCTGCCACCTCTCCGGTAACTGGGTCGCTTGTCGCGAAGAACAAGATTATAGAGGAAATCTTGTTTCCACTGCAAGCCCCTCGCGTGAAAATTTACGCCTCGGGCTCCAGGCGCGTCAGGCCGCCCAGATACGGCTGCAATGCGGCGGGCACCGTCAGCGAGCCGTCGGCGTTCTGGTAGTTCTCCAGGATCGCCACCAGCGTGCGGCCAACCGCCAGGCCGGAGCCGTTGAGCGTGTGCAGCAGTTCCGGCTTGCCCTGGCCTGCGCGGAAGCGGGCCTGCATGCGGCGGGCCTGGAAGTCGCCCATGTTCGAGCAGGAGCTGATCTCGCGGTAGGTGCCCTGCGCGGGGATCCACACTTCGAGGTCATAGGTCTTGGTGCTGCCAAAGCCCATGTCGCCAGTGCATAGCACCATGGTGCGGAACGGCAGGTCCAGCTTCTTCAAGATAGCTTCGGCGTGGCCGGTGAGCTGCTCGAGCGCGTCGAACGAATGCTCGGGCTGCACCACCTGGACGAGCTCAACCTTGTCGAACTGATGCTGGCGGATCATGCCGCGCGTGTCGCGGCCGTAGGAGCCGGCTTCCGAGCGGAAGCAAGGTGTGTGGGCAACGAAGCGCAGCGGCAGCTTGTCGCCGGCCACGATGGCGTCGCGCACGATGTTGGTCAGCGGCACTTCGGCCGTGGGGATCAGATAGAAGTTCTCGGTGCGCTCGCCACCCTCGCTGTTCTCGCCACCGACCTTGCGCGGCACCTTGAACAGGTCTTCCTCGAACTTGGGCAACTGGCCGGTGCCGCGCATCGAGGCGGCATTGACGATGTAAGGCACGTACATCTCGGTATAGCCGTGCTCGATCGTGTGAGTGTCCAGCATCAGTTGCACCAGCGCGCGATGCATGCGTGCGATGCCACCACGCAGCATGGCGAAGCGCGAGCCCGTGACCTTGCTCGCGGTATCGAAATCCAGCCCGAGGCGCTCGCCCACGTCGACGTGATCCTTGACCTCGAAGTCAAAGCTGCGCGGCGTGCCGACGCGGCGCACCTCCACGTTGCCGGTCTCGTCCCGGCCCACCGGCACGCTTTCGTGCGGCAGGTTGGGGATGGCTTCCATGATCTCGGCGAGCTGGGCCTGGATTTCTTCCAGGCGCGCGGCCGAGGCCTTGATGGCGTCGCCGATGCCGCCGACTTCCGCCATCACCGCCGAGGCGTCTTCGCCCTTGCCCTTGAGCATGCCGATCTGCTTGGAGAGGCTGTTGCGGCGCGCCTGCAACTCCTCGGTCTGGGTCTGCAGTTGCTTGCGCTCGGCTTCGAGTGCCTGGAAGGCCGCTACGTCGAGTTGGAATCCGCGCGTGGCAAGGCGTTGCGCCACGGCGTCGATGTCTTTGCGGAACAGCTGGATGTCTAGCATGTTGCGTGTGAGGGCAGGTGCATTGGCCAGCGACATGCTGGCGGATCTGGCATTTTACTGTACTGGCCCGGGCCCACGCCGATCCGCCGGCTGGAGAACAGGCTGGCGGATCGCCCGCTGTTCGCGGGGACACGCCGCCGGACTGGGGTGATGCGCGTTATTGCGCACCGCCGCCCTCGCCGCCGCCTTCGTCCCGGCCCTTGCCTTTGCCCTGCTGCCGGAGCCACTGCGCGTCAAGATCGCGCAGGTGACGCAGCTTTTCGCCGATCTTGCCTTCCAGCCCGCGCGGCGTGGGCTTGTACCAGCCCGGGCGCTTGAGGTCGTCGGGGAAGTAGTGCTCGCCGGCGGCATAGGCTTCGGGCTCGTCGTGCGCGTAGCGGTAGGCGTGGCCGTAGCCCAGCTCTTTCATCAGCTTGGTCGGCGCGTTGCGCAGGTGCACCGGCACGCCGCGTGACTTGTCCTTGGCCACGAAGGCGCGCGCGGTGTTGTAGGCGTTGTAGCCGGCATTGGACTTGGGCGCCACGGCCAGATAGATCAGGGCTTGCGCCAGCGCGAGCTCGCCTTCCGGCGAGCCCAGCCGCTCGTAGGTCTCGGCGGCATCCAGCGTGATGCGGGCGGCACGCGGATCGGCCAGGCCGATGTCCTCCCACGCCATGCGCACGATGCGGCGCGCCAGGTAGCGCGGATCGGCACCGCCGTCGATCATGCGGCAGAACCAATACAACGTGGCATCGGGATCGGAGCCGCGCACGGATTTATGCAGCGCGCTGATCTGATCGTAGAACGCGTCGCCGCCCTTGTCGAAGCGGCGCAGGTTCTCCGACAAGGCGCTGCCAAGCAGCGCGTTGTCGATGACCGGCGCGCCGGCGCTACGCGCGGCGCGCGCCACGATCTCGATATTGTTGAGCAGCTTGCGGCCATCGCCATCGGCTGAGGCCACGATCAGTTGCAGGGCTTCGTCCTCCCACTGCAGGCCGCCCAGCTCTTCGCTGGCGCGCCGCGCCAGCTGCGTCAGCTCGGCGTCGTCCAGGCTCTTGAGCACGTAGACAGCGGCGCGCGACAGCAAGGCGCCGTTGACCTCGAAGGACGGGTTCTCGGTGGTGGCGCCGATAAAGGTAAACAGCCCGCTTTCCACGTGCGGCAGGAAGGCATCCTGCTGGCTCTTGTTGAAGCGATGCACCTCGTCCACGAACACCAGCGTGCGCCGTCCGTGGGCACGGTATTGTTCGGCGCGCTCGACCGCCTCGCGGATGTCCTTGACACCGGACAGCACCGCCGACAGCGCGATGAACTCGGCGTCGAAGGCTGTGGCCATCAGCCGCGCCAGCGTGGTCTTGCCTACGCCGGGCGGGCCCCACAGGATCATGGAATGCGGCTCGCCGGACGCGAACGCCACCCGCAACGGTTTGCCAGCGCCAAGCAGGTGTTGCTGGCCGATCACCTCATCGATATTGCGCGGGCGCAGGCGCTCGGCCAGGGGTTGTTGGGAACGATCGGGAGCTTCGGAAAACAGCGTGTCCGCCACGGTATTCAGGCCTTTAAGTCAGGTCAGGCGCGAACGGTGCATGCCCGCTGCGCCTAGGAACCTGACAGTGTAGACCATCGCGCGCGGCCGGCCGCGCGGCCCGCTACGGCTGGCGAATCAGCGCGCGGTGCGCTCACGGCGCGTAAAGACATCGAGCACGCCAGCGCGCTCGCTGCCCACGCGCGTGCGCCAGGCCGCCACCGCGCCGGCGCCGGCATCGCGTAGCGCCTGCTGCACCGCCGGGGCGGGATTGTCCTGGATGGTCACGCCGTTGGCGCGCATGCGTGTGGTGTTTTCTTCCAGCCGTGTGCCCAGGCGCGCCCACTGCTTTTGCTCGGTCGCCTGCGCGGCTGCGTCTACCGAGGCGCGCAAAGCGGGCGGCAAGGCCGCGTACGCGGCCGCATTGACCGTGGTGAACGACAACGGCATCGCATAACCGATGGCCGTGAAGTTGGGCAGGTAGTCCCACAGCTTGCGGCCCGCGCCGCCGTCGCCGGAGGACAGCACCGCGTTGACCGAGCCATCCTTCAGGCGCGGCATCGCGTCGGCAAACGACAGGTTGGTCGGCTGCGCGCCGGCAGCACGCATGACTTCGGTGGACGTCTCGTCATAGGTGCGCACCGACAGCGCGCGCAGGTCCGTCAGCGTGGCAACAGCGTTGCGCGACCACAAGCCGGTGGGCGGCCACGGCGTGACGTAGAGCAAGTGCTGCCCCTGTGCCTCGAAGGCACGCACGTAGTCGGCGCGGGCCAGTCCGGCCAGGCGCCTGGCCGAATCCACCGAGGTGGCGACGAACGGCAGCGACGACAGCAGGAACAGCGGATCCACCGCGCCCAGCGCGCCGCCGAAGGCATCGCCGCCCTCCAGCCGCCCTTCTTTCACCGCCGCCGGCATCTGCGCGGATTTGACGCCCGCGCTGGCGTCAAAGCTGGGCTTGACGTCAATCGCGCCTGCGGTGCGCGCCTTGACCTCATCGGCGAAGGTAGCGAGGCCTTCGCCAGGCATGGCGCTGGCCGGGTATTCGGTGGCCATCCTCCAGGTGGCCGCAGCGGCTGGCTGGGCCCAGGCCAGGTTTGCGCTGCAGGCCAGCAAGGCTAGCAGCAGGCCGCGGCGCAGGCATTGGCGGCGCGGCAGTTGGGATGCGCACTTAGGGGAAGCAAACATGATGAGAGCCCTGGAATCTTGAAGTAATGAAGCCGTGGAGCCGTGGAGCCGTGGAGCTATAAAGCCGGCAAGGACAAACTAGTAAGCCAGTGAGCCGCCATGACCCTGGCAGTGCGCTCAGCCGCGCCGGAACGCCACCACGTCGTCCACCTCCACGCGAATGCCGATGTGCTCGCCGAGCGCATGGTCATGATGCGAAGGCACCAGCGACAACACCTGGCCGCCGCCGGCCAGGCGTAGCGTGTACAGGATCTCGGCACCGCGAAAGGCCTTGTGCAGGATCTTCGCGCGCAGCGGGCTGTCATCGTCGTGCACGATATCGTCGGGGCGGATCAGCACATCGACCTCTGCCGTTGCAGGCGGTACGCCCAACGGCTCGCTGCTATGCAGCGTGCCGAGTTCCAGCGAGACCGAGTGTGGGCTGGCAAGCAGGCCCGGCATCAGCACGCCCTGCCCGATGAAGTCCGCGACCACGCGCGTGGCCGGCCGGTGATAGAGGTTGTGCGCGCTGTCCCACTGCTCGATGGCGCCGGCGTGCATCACGCCGATCTCGTCGGCCATGGCAAAGGCTTCGTACTGGTCGTGGGTGACCAGAATGGCGGTGGCGCCCTGGGCCTTGAGGATGTCGCGCACCTCCAGGCTCAGGCGCTCGCGCAGGTCGATGTCGAGATTGGAGAACGGCTCGTCGAGCAGCAGCAGCTCCGGCTTCGGCGCCAGTGCGCGCGCCAGCGCCACACGCTGCTGCTGGCCGCCCGAGAGCTCGTGCGGGAACTTGCCGCCGGAACCGGCCAGGCCCACCAGCGTGAGCATTTCCTCGACCCGCGCCGCGCGTTCGCCGCGGCGCACGGCATGCAGCCCGAAGGCGACGTTGTCCGCCACGCTCAGGTGCGGGAACAAGGCGTAATCCTGGAACACCATGCCGATGCGCCGGTGCTCGGGCGCCACGGCAAACCCCGGCGACGACATCACCTGCCCTTGCAGCAGGATGCGGCCTTCGCGCAGCGGCTCGAATCCGGCGATGGCGCGCAGCACCGTGGTCTTGCCGCAGCCGCTGGGGCCGAGCAGGCAGGCAATGCTGCCACGCGCGAGGGTGAAGGACAGGTCGTTGACAACGCGCTGGCTGCCGAAGCCATGGTGGATGCGATCGACCTCGATCACGATATCGGATCGTGCTGGCATGGATGAGTTGGAATGCGGGTGGCCTGGCATGCCGAGCATTATATGGACGCGGGCCCTGGATGTCTGTCACATGCGGATGCGTCGCCCGGCGTATCCGCATTGCTAGAATGCAGGGCTTGCCCCAAGGCCTGCCGACCGCGCCCCACCGCCGGGCCTCGCCCTGTCCCGCACCAATACCGACACCCACGCCGCTGCCGCATGAGCCTGCTTCGCCCTAGCCGTACCCGCCGCCTGCACCCGTTAGCCTTGGTCGCCGCCCTGGCCGCGCTGCTGATCGCGCTGCCGATCGCGCAGGTGGCTGGCAGCCTGCTCGAGCCCAGCGGCGACACCTGGCGGCATCTGGCCGACACGGTCCTGGCCGAGTACGTTGGCAATACGCTGTGGCTGCTGGCCGGCGTCTGCGCTGGCGTGCTGCTGGTGGGCGTGCCGACCGCGTGGCTGGTCAGCACCTACCGGTTCGCCGGGCGGGCCTGGCTGGAATGGGCGCTGGTGCTGCCGCTGGCGATGCCGGCCTATGTCATTGCCTACGCCTATACCGATGCCCTGCAGTTCGCCGGCCCGGTGCAAAGCTGGCTGCGCGAACTGACCGGCTGGCGCGCCCGGGAGTACTGGTTCCCGGATATCCGCTCGCTGGGCGGCGCCATCGTGTTGTTCACGCTGGTGCTCTACCCCTACGTCTACCTGACCGCGCGCGCGGCCTTCCTGCAGCAAACCCTGAACACGCTGGAAGCGGCACGGCTGCTTGGCCATGGCACCTGGGGCAGCGTCTGGCGCGTGATGCTGCCACTGGCGCGCCCCGGCATCGTGGCCGGCACAGCGCTGGCGCTGATGGAGACGCTGGCCGATTTCGGCACCGTGGCCTACTTCGGCATCCCGACCTTCTCCACGGGCATCTACCGCGCCTGGTTCTCGCTGGGCGACAAGAACGCGGCAGCGCAGTTGTCGGCCTGCATGTTGCTGTTCGTGATCGGCATCCTGCTGGTCGAGCGCGCCAGCCGGGGCCGCGCCCGCGTGCACGGCGGCCAGCGCCGCGCGCCGGCTTACCGGCTGCATGGCTGGCGCGCCGCGCTGGCGCTGCTGGTATGCGTGGTGCCGGTGCTGCTGGGCTTTGCCGTCCCGGCGCTGATGCTGTGCAAGATGGCACTGGCCGAAGGCGACGCGCAGTTCGGCCCGCGCTTTATCAGCCTGGTGCGCAACAGCTTCCTGCTGGCCAGCGTGACCGCGCTGATCGCGGTGCTGGCCGCGCTGGTGATCGGCTATGCCGGGCGCGGCATGGCTGCCGGCCGGGGCTGGCTGCTGCGCGCGCTGACGCGGGTGTGCGGCATGGGCTATGCCCTGCCCGGCTCGGTGGTGGCGGTCGGCGTGCTGGTGCCGGTGGCGCGGCTGGACAATGCCATGTCGGCATGGCTGCAGCAGCATCTGGGATGGTCGGCCGGGCTGCTGCTGACCGGCGGCATTGCCGCACTGGTCTATGCCTACCTGGTGCGCTTTCTGGGCGTGGCGCTGCAAACCGTCAACGCTGGCCTGGTCAAGATCACGCCGGGCATGGACGCGGCGGCGCGCAGCCTGGGCCATGGGCCCGGCGCCACGCTGCGGCGCGTGCACCTGCCGATGCTGCGCGGCAGCCTGCTGACCGCGGCGCTGATCGTCTTTGTCGACGTCATGAAAGAGCTGCCCGCCACCTTCGTGATGCGGCCGTTCAATTTCGACACGCTAGCCGTGCAGGCATACAACCTGGCCTCCGACGAGCGGCTGGCCGAGGCCGCCACCGCCTCGCTGGTGATCGTGGCAGTGGGCCTGCTGCCGGTGATCCTGCTGTCGCGCTCGATACGGCGGGATGCGCGGGAATAGGCCGGCCAAGTCGCCCACGCATTTTCCTAAAGTTCTTCAACGTCTTGCCGATATCCCCCTAGTCCGAAGCTGCGCCCCGGCCTGCCGCACCCTTTCTGGCGAGCCAGGCGGTCTGCCCCCACCGCTGGCGTGCTTCGCGCCGCACCATGACTGTGCCGGCCGCAATCCTTGCCCGGCATCTGTTTGCAGCGTTTTCAGGGAGTGTTATGCAGCTTCGTTACCGCATGCTCGTGTTCAAGCTGAACCGGATGACCCGGCAAGACCGGATCAGCGCCGTCGAGGAAATCGCCCTGGCGGGCCAACTGGCAGAGCAACTGGAAAAACCGGGCATGGTCGAGCGGCTTGTGGCGGACCTGTTCGATCACGAGAACTCCCATGTCAGGCGCATCGCGCTCAACGCGGTGCGGCGCGCGCATGGCTACCGCCAGGCAGATATCTCGCTTGCCCTGCTGCGCAAGCTTGGCGATCCGGAGCCGTGGCTGCGCCATGATGCGGCATGGGTGCTGCATGAGGCCGGGCTGGACAGCCCGCACATCCGTGCAGCGCTACGCCAGCTTGCCGGGCCGGTCATGTTGCCTTACGACTTGAACCGCGCCAAGGCCAATCCTTCGGACGCGCTGCTGCACGCCCAGGTACGCGCGCGGCAAGCGCTGGACGTGCTCCTGGCGCGCCAGACCGCGGGCAAGGTGGTGGCCAAGCTGCCATACGCGGCAGGCACGTTGGGCCACTCGCACAAGAAGCGGCGCGAGCAGTTGAAGGTGACCTTCGAGAAGCACAGGGAGCGAGGCGCAAAGCTGAACTTCCGCCGCCTTGAACCTGGCGAAGGCAGCGAGAGCAACGCCGCCAAGGGGCCAGGGCCCAAAGCCAGGCCCGTGCCCAAGCCGTAGACATGGGAAATGGCGGCTTGCGCCGCCATCCCCACCCCGCCAGCCAGGCCGCGCCGGCGCCTTCTTGCTTTCTTACTTGCGTTCTTACTTGTAGCCGGCCTTGTCCGCCAGCTTCTGCGCTTGCGGCTGGTGCTTGCCCAGTTCGGCCACGCTGATCTTATCCGCCTTGAAGCTGCCCAGCGCTTCCAGCGCCGGATTGCTGATCTTCACGCTTTCCACCACGGGCCACTCATTGTTGCCATCGGCAAAATAGCGCTGCGCGTCATCGCTGGCCAGGTACTCAAGGAACGCGCGCGCGGACGCCTTGTTGGGCGCATGCTTAAGCATGCCGCCGCCGGAGATGTTCATGTGCACGCCCTGGCTGGCCTGGTTGGGCCACAGCACGCCGAGCTTGTCCGCCACGGCCTTGTCCTCGGGCTTGGCCGACTTGAGGATGCGGGCGATGTAGTAGGTGTTGGCCACCGCGATATCGCACTCTCCCGCTGCCACGGCCTTGAGCTGGTCGGTGTCGCCACCCTTGGGCGCGCGGGCCAGGTTGGCCACCACGCCGCGCGTCCATTGCTCGGTCTTGGCCTCGCCGTCATGGGCGATCAGGCTGGACATCAGCGACAGGTTGTACACGTGGCCGCTGGAGCGGATGCACAGCTTGCCCTTCCACTTGGGATCGGCGAGATCTTCGTAGTTCTTGATGTCGCCGGGCTTGACCGCGGCCTTGTTATAGGCGATTACGCGGGCCCGGGCCGAGAAACCGAACCAGTCGCCGTTCGGGTCGCGGTAGTTGGCGGGGATGCGCGACTCCAGCACGCTCGATTTGAGCGGCGCGAACACGCCCGCCTGCTGGGCCCGCCACAGCCGGCCGATGTCGACGGTGATGAACACATCGGCCGGGCTGTTGGCGCCCTCGCTCTTGATGCGCTCCAGCAGCGGGTCTTCCTGGCCTTCGATGCGGTTGATCTTGATGCCGGTCTGCTTGGTGAAGTTGGCGTAGAGCGCTTCGTCGGTCTGGTAGTGGCGCGCGGTGTAAAGGTTCAGCACCTTTTCCTGTGCGTGCGCGCCGAGCGGCAGTGCCAGAACAGCGAGCGTGGCAAGCGTTGTGGCGCGTGGCAGCAAGCGGCGGAATACGGTCATGACTCTCCCCTTCGATCTTCGATGATTGTTGTATGCCGTCCTGAGGATGCCGTACATGCATCATGGACAAGACAAGCTAGAAACAATAATCATTCCTGTTTCGATGGTCAAGTTACAACGCTGTCATTTTTCTCGCGGCAAGCCTGGGGAGGAAAAAGTGCGGATTGAAACGCTGAAACCCGAACCGGAATGACAGATACCGCCGGGTCTTCGATTGCGCCCGGCGTTATCCATGTATCACATTCAAGTACTGGCGCGTTCCACCAATGCCTTCATGGCATCGGCAGGCAGGGGCCCATGGCAGGTCCGCTCGCCACCGGTCTTGCTGACCACCAGCCACACCTTGGCCGGGGCGCCAGCCGGATGCAGCAGCCAGGCTGGCCCATGCCCGCTGCCGGTGGGCGGCAGCCCTTCCAGCACCCCGCTGTTGACGGACTGCAGCAGCACGGCGCAATCGTTGGCGCTGGCCTGCGTGGCGGAGAGAAAATCCGGATTGGCAAGCACTTCAGGCAGCGCCGTATCGGAGGCGCGCAGGAAGGCATCCACATCGAACTGCTTGCTGGCGCCAGGGCTGGCGCAGGCGGCCAGCAACGCAGCAGCGGCAAGGCCGGCAATGGCACCGCAACGGCGCCAGGCCGGCCGGGTCAGGAATGCGGGGATCATGGAGCGCCTCATTGCTTGAGCACGTCGGCGCCCTTGGGCACCGCAAACCGGAAGGTGTCGGCCGGCAGCACGGGGTTCTTCTGCATCGCACTGAAGGTCAGGAGCGTCGTGTTGCCAAAGGCATCGCGCAACTCCATCGCTTCCAGGTTGCCGCTCTTGAAGCCGATGCCGATGCGCTCGAACTGCGTGTCCTTGGCTCTGGGCGTAAGTTCAAGCCACTCCACGCCGTCGCGCGTGGGGCCGTTCTTCACGACAAAGTTCTTTTCCAGGTCATTGCTGCCGAACAGGATCGCGGCGGGGCTGGACCCCAGGGCGCCATCTAGCTTGCGCTCGGTGACCTGGTTGAGGTCCTTGTCGTAGATGTAGAGCGTCTGGCCGTCGGCCTGCAGCAACTGGTCGTACGGCTTGACGTAGCGCCAGGTGAACTTGCCAGGGCGCGAAAAAGCAAAGGTGCCGCTGGAGGTGCCGGCCACCTTGAGGCTGTCGCCCTGCCCCTTGACCTGGCGCTGGGTAAATTCGCCCTTGGCGCTCTTCACGCCCGCCACGAAGGCCTGGAGCTGGTCGGTGCCGGCCGCCATGGCCGCCGTCGCTGTCAGCGACAGCATGGCCGCCGCGGCGCATGCCGACGCGAGAATGCGGATTCGCATGGTGTTGTCCTTGCTGGGTTGGAGGGTACGAACCGCCGGGGCGGTTGCACTGCCTGTCCGGTTAGAGCGGCGCGCGGGCGCCGGATTCCGCAACGATGTGCTTCGCACGTAACAGCATGTTACGCGCGGCAGCTTATTCTTCCTCGCGGGCGGTGCCTGCCGGGGCCAGGATGTCGCGATTGCCGTTGCCCGACATGGCGGAGACCAGGCCAGCCTTTTCCATGTCCTCCAGCAGCCGCGCGGCACGGTTATAGCCGATGCGCAGGTGGCGCTGCACCAGGGAGATCGAAGCACGGCGGTTCTTCAGCACCACGTCGACAGCCTGGTCGTAGAGAGGATCGGCCTCGCCGCCGCCACCAATGCCGGCGCCACCGCCCATGCCATCGGTGCCCAGGTCGCCCTCGGCCACGCCGCCTTCGAGGATGCCCTCGATGTAGTTGGTTTCGCCGCCTTCCTTGAGCTTTTCGACCACACGGTGCACTTCATCGTCGGAGACAAAGGCGCCGTGGACGCGGATCGGCACGCCGGTGCCCGGCGCCAAGTAGAGCATGTCGCCCATGCCGAGCAACGCTTCCGCGCCCTGCTGGTCGAGGATGGTGCGCGAATCGATCTTGCTGCTGACCTGGAAGGCGATGCGGGTCGGCACGTTGGCCTTGATCAGGCCGGTGATCACGTCGACCGACGGACGCTGCGTGGCCAGCACCAGGTGGATGCCGGCGGCGCGGGCCTTCTGCGCGATGCGCGCGATCAGCTCTTCCACCTTCTTGCCCACCACCATCATCAGGTCGGCCAGCTCGTCGATCACGATCACGATCATCGGCAGCTTCTCGAGCGGCTCGGGTGCGTCCGGGGTCAGGCTGAACGGGTTGGGAAGCTTCTCCTCGCGCGAGGCGGCTTCGTCGATCTTTTTGTTGTAGCCGGCCAGGTTGCGCACGCCCAGCTTGCTCATCAGCTTGTAGCGCCGCTCCATCTCGCCAACCGCCCAGTTCAGGGCGTTGCCGGCCTGGCGCATGTCGGTCACCACCGGGCACAGCAGATGCGGGATGCCCTCGTAGACGCTCATTTCCAGCATCTTGGGGTCGATCAGGATCAGCCGCACCTGCTCGGCCTTGGCCTTGTAGAGCAGCGACAGGATCATGGCGTTGATGCCGACCGACTTGCCGGAGCCGGTGGTGCCCGCCACCATGCAGTGCGGCATCTTGGCCAGATCGGCAACCATGGGCTTGCCGGCGATGTCCTTGCCCAGCGCCATCGTGAGGTTGGACGCGCTCTCGTTGTAGACCTGCGAGCCGAGGATCTCGGACAGCCGCACCGTCTGGCGCTTGGGGTTGGGCAGCTCCAGCCCCATGTAGATCTTGCCGGGGATGGTTTCCACCACGCGGATGGAAACCAGCGACAGCGAACGCGCCAGGTCGCGCGCCAGGTTGACCACCTGGCTGCCCTTGACGCCGGTGGCCGGCTCGATTTCGTAGCGGGTGATGACCGGGCCCGGGTAGGCCGCCACCACCTTGACCTCGACACCGAAATCCTTGAGCTTCTTCTCGATCAGGCGCGAGGTGAATTCCAGCGTTTCGGCGCTGACGGTTTCCTGGTGCGTGGGAATGGGGTCCAGCAGCGCCAGCGGCGGCAGGTCGGAGTCCTGGATATCGGCGAACAGCGGCTGCTGCTTCTCGCGCTCCACGCGTTCGTGCTTGGGCACCGCCTGGGGCCGCACGATCTGCACCGGCGCGGCCTCCTCGATCTTGACCCGCTGCACTTCCACGGTTTCGGTGCGCACGACCTTGGCCGCCTCGCCGATGATGCGGTCCTGCTTGCTTTCGCGGCGCGCCTTGAAGCCGAGGAAGAGCGTCTCGACGAAGCCGCCCACGTGCTCGGCCACCGACAACCACGAGAAATGGAAGAACAGCGACAGGCCGATGGCCAGCGTCAGCAAGAGCAGCAGCGTGGCGCCGGTAAAGCCCAGCGCCATCTGCATCCAGCCACCGAGCAGGTCGCCCAGCACGCCGCCCGGGGCGCGTGGCAGCGCGGCGCGCAGCGGATACATGCGGATGGCCTCCAGGCCCATGCTGGCGGTCAGCGACAGGCCAAAGCCGATCCAGCTCACCACCAGGCCCTGCCGGGCCTCGCCGTTGCGCTCGGGCAGCTCGGCGGTCAGCGCACGCCAGCCGCGCCAGCAGCGGCGCACCAGCAACACGGCCCACCAGTAGGCGGAGAAGCCGAAGATAAAGAACAGCACGTCGGCCATCCAGGCGCCCACGCGGCCGCCGAGGTTGTGGATGTCGGCCACCTGGTTGGCGTGCGACCAGCCAGGGTCAGCCTTGCTGTAGCTGGCCAGGATGCAGACGAAGGCCAGTGTGACCGCCAGCAACAGGAACCAGCGCACTTCGCCCAGCAGCTTGCCGATGCGCGAGGGCAGCGCGGAAGGATCGGTACGTGTTGTGGTAGTAGCTCGGGCCATGCCTGGATCTGGGTTGCCAACTGAAGAGGGTGGTGCCGGCCATTTTAACCTTGGCCAGGGCTATCGCTCCCATTGGAATTTGCAACAGTGAGCAAACGCCGGTCCACTTATAATGCTGGTTTCGATTCACGCTAGTGCGCATCAAGGCGCACCAGCCATAGGAAAGCATCATGGCCAAACACGCAAAAGTGCTGATTCTCGGTTCCGGCCCCGCCGGCTATACCGCCGCCGTCTACGCGGCCCGTGCCAACCTGCAGCCGGTGCTGATCACCGGACTGGCCCAGGGTGGCCAGTTGATGACCACCACTGACGTGGAAAACTGGCCCGCCGACGCCAACGGCGTGCAAGGCCCGGAACTGATGCAGCGCTTCCTGGAGCATGCCGAACGCTTCAACACCGAAATCATCTTCGATCACATCCATACCGCCAAGCTGACCGAACGCCCGATCCGCCTGGTGGGCGATGCCGGTGAATACACCTGCGATTCGCTGATCATCGCCACCGGCGCCTCGGCCCAGTACCTCGGCCTGCCGTCGGAAGAGCTGTTCATGGGCCGCGGCGTGTCGGCCTGCGCCACCTGTGACGGTTTCTTCTACAAGAACCAGGAAGTGGCCGTGGTCGGCGGCGGCAACACCGCCGTGGAGGAAGCCCTCTACCTGTCCCAGATCGCCAGCAAGGTGACCGTGCTGCATCGCCGCGACAAGTTCCGCGCCGAGCCGATCCTGGTCGACCGCCTGCTGCAGCGCGAGAAGGAAGGCCGCGTGGAAATCCGCTGGAACTCCGTGCTGGAAGAAGTGACCGGCGACGATTCCGGCGTGACGGGCCTGAAGGTGCGCAACGTGAACACCGGCACGGTCGAAGACCTCAAGCTGGCAGGCGTGTTCGTGGCCATCGGGCACAAGCCGAACACCGAACTGTTCGAAGGCCAACTCGAGATGCACAACGGCTATATCGTCACCAAGAGCGGCCTGGCCGGCGATGCCACGGCCACCAGCATCCCGGGCGTGTTCGCAGCTGGCGACGTGCAGGACCACATCTATCGCCAGGCGATCACCAGCGCCGGCACGGGCTGCATGGCAGCCCTGGATGCACAGCGCTACGTGGAAGCCCTGCAGTAAAGAGACAGAGACGGAAGGCTCAGGCCGGGCTTGCCCGGCCTTTGTCTTTTTCAAGCCGGTGATGCCTGCGCGCGCACCAGCCGCGCCCCGCCCTGCCACCCTATAATCACGCCGAGCACCCCGGAGACTCGCCATGACGCACGGCGCCAGAAAGCCCACCAAACCCGCCAACCC
>NZ_LZZU01000083.1:0-26445 GCF_014170355.1 Cupriavidus sp. UME77 | reverse complement strand
GCCATGACTACCATCCTCGCCATCAAGGACCTGTCCGTCACCGAAGAACTCGACGCCCGCGCCATGCGCGCCGTGCGCGGCGGCTTCGTGCCCTTCATGCCTGTCTTCAGCCTGACCAAGATCGACTCGAACTTCAATGCTTCGCAGCTGATCGGCCAGACGCAAAACGTTGTGAACATGAACGGCAACAACACGGCCTTTGCCGACGACATCAAGTCCCACGTGACGTCGACCCAGAACGCCAGCAACAACATCTATCGCTGAAGCCACCGCCGCCCTCCCGGCGTGCCGGGCAGGGCGGCCCCTTTCTTGCCGCAGGGCCTCAATTTACAGGTTGGATCGCGCCGCTAGCGGATACACAATGCATGCATGGCGTGTTGATGGCGCGGCTCCTTTGCATCCGGGCCGTGACTGACCCGGCGCAACTGGCGCTGGCGATGTGGCTGACGGGGGGCGGGTGCCCACCGTGGCTTCTTCGGCCCGCCGACGCTCGCAGGAGGCGATCGTGCCAGACCATTCCACCCCGTTCATCGTGCATGGCGCGCGCGCCGCGTTGCGGCGATGCCTGATGGCAGGCGCCTGCCTGCTGGTGCTGGCCGCTTGCGCCGACTTTCGCCCGCCGGTGTACCAGCGGCCCGAAACGCCGGCCAAGCCGGACTGGGCACGCCAGGGATCGATCACGGTTTCGCCGGCGGAAACGATCGTGCCGAACTGGTGGCAGGCGTTCCGGGATCCGTACCTCGACGGACTGGTCGACAAGGCGATTGCGGGGAACTACGACATCAAGGTGCTGGCCGCACGCATCAAGGTGGCGGGCGCGCAGATTGCCGAGGTCAAGGCTGGCGCGCTGCCCGTCTTTGACGTGGGGGCAGGGGCAAGCTTCGAGAAGAGCACGGGCACGTCGCTCGTCAAGACCTATAACCTCGGCACCCAGGTCAACTGGGACATCGATATCTGGGGCAAGGTGGAGAAGGGTGTGCAGGCCCAGACCGCCGAATTCAACGCAACCGAAGCGGATTGGCGTGCCGGCTACCTCACCCTGGTCTCGGATGTGTCCACCACCTACTTCCAGATACTGCAGTTCGACGAACAGATCGATCAGCAGAGCAAGACGCTAGCGAGGAACAAGCAGATTCTCACCACCTACCAGGCCATGTTCCAGAACGGCCTGATCCCGAAGATCCGCGTGATGCAGCAGCAGGCCGAGATCAACCGGCTCACCAAGAACCTGCTGGAATTGCGCCGCTCGCGCGACATCTCCGAGAACGCGCTGGCCACGCTGGTGGGCGTGCCGGCCGGTGTGTTCAAAGTGCCGGCCGGGCGACTGCAGGAGCGCGTGCAGCTGCCGGCGGTGCCGGCGGGGCTGCCGTCGCAATTGCTCTCGCGGCGCCCTGACATCGTGGCGGCGGAGTATCGCGTGCTCGAGTCCGTCAACCTGGTCGGCCAGGCGCGCTTGGCGCAGCTGCCCAGCGTCAGCCTGACTGCCCATGGAGGCACGGCGAGTTTTGCGCTGAGTGACCTGTTGAAGTCCTTCACCTTCGGCTTCATGCCGAGCATCAATCTGCCCATGCTGGACCCTGGCGTGCGTGCCCGGGTGAAGACCAGCGAGGCGCAGACCAAGGTCGCCGAGAGCGAATACGGCCGCACCGTGATTACGGCATTCGAGGAAGTGGAGAACGCGCTGGTCAATGTCGACGCGCACAAGAAGCAGCGCGTGGAACTGCAGCAGGAGGTTGCGCAATTGCGCGTGGTGTCGGCGCAGATCGAGGCCCAGCTGAAGGAAGGCGTGGTGTCCCAGCTCGATGTATTCGAGACCGAGCGATCGCTGCTGAGCGCGCAGCAGGAATTGTTGGCCAACCACCAACAGATCCTGGCCGACACTGTCACCCTCTACAAGGCACTTGGGGGCGGGTGGCCAAGCACCGAGGTGAGCAACGCGCCGAAAGAGACGTCGCAGCAGGTCTCGAAGTAGGAGGCTGCAACCCGTTGCGCACGAGAAGCCGGGCACGCCCGGCAAGGCGCGAAGCAGGCCACCGGCGGACGTTTGACTACGGGCAAGCGTGGCCTACTATGTCCTTAGTCAACACGTTCACGACGCAGCGGGCCGCACCGGCTCGCGCCGTCGCCATGAAACATGGCTTGCCGCCGGCGCACGCGTCGTGGCACGCGCTGTTGGTGGTATCGAAACATGGCTCCAGACGAAGCTCTGATTGTCGAGATGCGGGCGAAGGTGGGGCAGGCGTTCGATATCGTGCTCGAGCCCATCTCCAACCCTGAGCTCGGCGAAATCCGCATCGACGAGAGCCTGTTCGCCGTGGGCCGCGCGGAAGCGCCTTTCGCGGCATACCCGCCCGATGTGGCCGCGGTGCTCTCGCGCCGTCATGCGCGCATCTTCTCCGAGCATGGCGCGGCGTATATCGCTGACCTGGGCAGCAAGAATGGCACCACCGTCAATGGCGCGGCCGTGGCACAGCAGCCGGCCAGGCTGCGCGACGGCGATGAACTGCGCTTCGGCGCTGCGCTGTCCTACCTGGTGCGGCTACGCGCGCGCGCGCCGGTCCGGGTGGCAAGCCCGGCGCCGATGGTGCTGACGCTCGTGCCCGAGCGCGACGATCTTGGGCTGCAGCCGATCGAGGTGGCTGGCTTTCCCTTCCTGATCAGCAAGGCGGATGCGGCTTTCTCCCGTTACAAGGAGAGGTATCCGCACCAGGTCAACTATGTCTCGCGCCGCCATGCGCACATCTTCCTGAAAGGGAACGATCCATTTGTCGAAGACCTCGGTAGTACCAACGGGACCTTCGTCAACGGCAAGCGGGTTGATGAGCACGCGGTCGCACTGGGCGAGAGAGACCTTCTTGCGTTCGGAGGCAATCATTTTGTCTATCGGGTTGGCATATGCAACGGGGCCGCCGCCGACGCAACCCTTACCAGTGCGATCCTGCCGCCGCCCGATGCCGCCGAAGCGCCTGCCCAGGACCAGGCGGCTCCTGTCTTGGCCCAGGTGGCACCGGCACCGGCACCGGCACCGGCACCCGCCGCGGCGCCAGCACCCGCCACGCCGGCGCATGATCCCGACAAGACCACGTTTGTTGCCGCGCCGGGCTCCTTCCTGGATATTTTCTGCGTCGACTATGCCGCGCAGCAGGAGGATGAGGTCAATCAGGAGGCATTGCCCCAGCCGGAAGGCGATGGGGGGGCGACGGACACGCCGCGCGCGCAGGGCAAGTTCGCGCTTGTCATGGGCAGGCTAGGCAGCAGCTTTGGCGCTTCGGAGCGCGCTGGCCTGAAGCGCGCGGCGCGCTGGGGCGGTGGCGTCGCCATAGCGGTCGTGGCGTTGCTGCTCTTCCTGTACTTGCGCAGCGCGCCCGAGCGCGAGATGAGGTCCTTGATGGCCGGCGGCGACTATGCCCGCGCCGCTGCCGTGGCCGACGCGTATCTGGAGCGCCACCCGGATAATGCACAGTTCCGCGCGATGGGTACCGAGGCGCTGCTGCGCGACCAGGTGCCGGGATGGATTGGCAAGCTGCAGGCGCGCGACTTCAATGGCGCCGAAACGGCGCTGGCGCGCATGAAGACGCTCGGCGCGCACAATGCCGACGCGCGCGGCGTGCTCGATGAACTCGACTGGATCGGCCGGCTGAATCGCTTCGTGGCCGGCCGGGGCGGCGTGGATGCGCCGATCCGCATCTTCACCGATGAGGCCAGCATGCGTGCGCTGCTCAAGCACTGGAATGACGACACGCCCGCGCACCAGCGCGCGCTGGACCGCATTGCCGCCTATGTGCCGCAATTCAGGGAGCCCTATGCCGATGCACTCAGTTATGTGCGCAAGCTGCAGAGCGACGACTCGGTCTATCTGGCCGCCATCGATCGCTTGAACGCGTCGCTGGCCACCGGGTTGGCGAGCGACCATCCTGAAGCGCTGCAGGCCGTGCTGGCGGACTACGCTGAGAAGTATCCAAGGCTCGCCGGCATGGATCGCATCAAGGAAGACCTGCGGCAGTACATTGCGCTGGACGGCGCGGCGCGCGCAGCCACGCTTGGCCCGCTGATGGCCCAGATGGCCAAGGCCAGCTTTTCCACGCCGCCCTTCCAGGCGCGCTTTCGCGAATTGGCAGCCAGCCGCCTGCCGGCGCCGGAACTGGTGCGGCAGTACGCCGAGGTGGCCAATGCCTGGCGCGCGGGGGACAGCGCCAAGGCGTTCGCCGGGCTGCAAGCGATAAAGACGGGGCCGTGGGCCGAGGCCGCAGCCAAGGACCTTGCGCGCAAGCAGGCCGTCGCCGCCCAGTTCGCCGAGCTGCAGAAGGCGCGCGGCGGCAAGGGCTATGAGGACGCCTTGCTGTCGTTCTACGCCATGCTCGATCCTGCCGAGGATGCCTACTTCCTGAAGGCGGTCGAGCCCGATGTGGCGGCGATACACGATGCGGCGATCCGGCGTGCGCAGGAACTGATGAACGCCGCGCTCGCGTCGTGGCGCCAGTATCGCCGCGATGGCGCCATCGGCGGCGAGCAGCGGCTGGAGTCCGACATCTCCGCCAAGTTCCGCGCGCAGGCACGCCTGCTGTCCAATGCCAGCGCGCAAGCGCGCCAGGGCATGCGCATCTACGCGCAGTTGAAGGTTGGCGATACGGCGCAATGGAGCCAGGTCCGGGAGGATATCGATTCGGAGACGGACCTGCAGCGGCGTTCCCTGCAGGAATTGCGCATGGTGCTGAGCCCGGCGCTGCTCAAGTCCAAGCTGGCATTGATTGGAGGGGAGGGTGATGAAGGACGACAGCCGAGACAATCGCCTTAAGCCGCTGTCCGAGGCGCTTGAGGACCACAGCGCTGAGGGCATCGCCATTCTCAGCGCGGAGCCCTGGAAGCTGATGCAGATCTCCGTGCTGGTCATGGTGTCGCTGGTCGTCTGCGCGCTGGTCTGGTCGTTCGTGGGCCACGCGGATGTGATCGTGTCCGCGGACGGCACCCTCGCCCCGGAGTCCGAAGTGCGGCGGTTCTATGCGCCGGTGGACGGGGAACTGGCGGATCTCTATGTGGCCGAGGGCCAGCCGGTGAACAAGGACGACGTGCTGGCGCGGCTCAATGCGCGTGGCGCGATCGAGGCTGCCACCAATGCGCTGGAGGCGCAGCTCAAGCTGCAGGATTCCGAGCGCGAGTGGAAGCAGTTTCCCGACAAGAAGCTGTTGATGGAGCGCAAGGCGGCAGCGTTGAAGCAGCAGATCGATGTGGCGGAGCGCCTGCACGAGAATCGTACGGCGGAGGGCACGACCCGGCTCGCGGAACAACAGCGGGCACAGTTGCAGCAGGCACGCAGCAACCTGGACAGCGCGCGTCGGACGCGTGAATTCGCGCGCCAGGAGCAGGATCGCTATGCCCGCCTGTTTGCGCTGCCGGGCGGTGGCGGGGTCTCGCTGTCACAGGTGGAGAGCAAGCGGATTGCGGCTGTTGAGGCGGAGAACGCGCTGCAGATTGCCCAGTCGCGCCTGGCCGAGCTGGATTCCAAGCTGAGCCAGGAATTCAACCAGGCCACCGTGCAGCTCGAAGGCAGCAGCCAGGAGCTGACCAACCTGCGCATCCAGTACGACGCCGCGCTGCGCGAGATAGCCAATACGGAAGACAAGCTGCGCCTGCAGGTGCAGACCGCGCGGCTGGTTGCCGAGGCCGCGGCGCGCATCCGTTTCGAGAATATCGACAAGGACAACTTCCTGCTGATCCTGGCGCCCGTGGCGGGCGTGATCACCGATGTCAGCTCCACCCAGCGCGGTGACAAGGTCCTGGCCAATGCGCCATTGGGCGGCATCGCGCCCAAGAACGCACGCCCCGTGCTCAAGATCGAGATTGCCGAGCGCGATCGTGCCTTCCTGCGCGAGGGCTTGCCCGTCAAGCTGAAATTCAACGCCTTTCCTTACCAGCGCTATGGCTTGATTGCCGGCACGCTCGAGTACATCTCGCCAGCGACCAAGCTGTCGGGGCCGAACAAGCAGCCGGTGTACGAGGGGCGCGTCCGGCTGGCGCAAGACTACTACACGGTGGCGGACAACAAATACCCGCTGCGCTACGGCATGACCGCCACGGCGGAAATCGTGGTGCGCGAGCGGCGCCTGATCGACCTGGGGCTGGATCCGTTCCGGCAGGTGGCGGGCTGAAGCCAGCGGGTAGCGGCAACGCCTGGAAGGTGGTTGGAGACGCATCGGCGGCCCGCACTCGCGTGCAGGCGGATTTTGGCGAATGGGAAACAATCAAGGAGCTGACGAGATGACAGCGATTGTGCGGGTCGACGATGAAGTCATCGGGGTCGAGGAATTCATCCGGGTCCTGAAGCTCACGGGACAATTCGAAGGGCTGATCGAGCAGATCGTCAGGGACAAGCTTACGGTGCATGCGGCGAAGAAGCAGGGCATCACCGTGTCGCCGGAGGAGATCCAGGAACGCGCCGATCAGTTCCGGCGCGTGCAGGGCTTGCACCGCGCGACGGAGATGAACCACTACCTCGATGTGCTCGGTGTGAGCCTGGACGAGTTCGAGGCGTTCGTGACCGATAGCCTCTACCAGGAAAAGATGTTTGCCGAGGTGGCCAGCGACAAGGCGGTCGAAGCCTACTTCAAGCTGCACTCGCCGAAGTTCGACAGCATCGAGGTGAGCCATATCGTGGTGGACGCCGAGGGCAAGGCAAAGGAGCTGATCTCCTACCTGCGGGACGATCCCGACAGCTTTGCCGAGATGGCGCGCGAACACTCCATCGCGGACACGAAGGAGCAGGGCGGCGCGATCGGCAAGGTCCTGCGCGGCTCGCTGAAGACGGATATCGAAGCCAAGGTGTTCAACGCCGCCACCGGCGACCTGCTTGGCCCGTTTCCGTCACAGGACCGCTCCTTCTTCGAGATCTTCATGGTGAGCGCCAAGCATCCTGCCACGCTCGATGCCGAGGTGGCGGCGGAGGTGCGCCGGCTCCTGCGTGAAGACTGGCTGATGGCCAGGGCGCAGGAACACGTCATCGAAGCGCGCTAGCCGCGAGGGCCCAGACGGATATGGAAGCCAGCCCCGAACTGCATCCGCTCGCCGACTTCCTGGCTGGCGTAGAAATACTCTCGCCGTTCTCGCGCGAGGAAATGGAGCGGCTGGCGGAGCATGCGCAGGCGCTTTCGTACGGCTTTGGCGAGACCATCTGCAATGCGGGCGAGGCGGCAGACGGGCTCTTCATCATCAAGTCGGGGTCCGTGCGCATCTTCAACGAAGACAATGGCAAGGAAGTCAGCCTCGGCGTGCGAAAGGCGCGCGAGGTGTTTGCCGACATTGCCATGCTGCGCGAGTACCGGCATGAATCCTCGGTGCGCTCGTCCGCCAAGACCGAGCTGCTCTTTATTCCGCGCAGCGTGACCGAGCCCATGATTGCGCAAAACCCGGCGGCGATGGCTTTTGTCGCCAGCTATGTGGCGATCAGTTCGGCCGGCGGCTTTGTCGCCCGCTTGTTCGACCTGCGCGGCAAGCTCGACAAGAGTGAGCTGGAGGAGGCCGTGCGCAGCGTGGGGGTGAAGCGCGTGTCCGCCGGCAAGGAAATCCTGAAGCAGGATGCGCGGGAAGATCGCCGCCTGTACGTGGTGCGCCAGGGCGAAGTGCGCATTGTGCGGACAGAGGAGGGCGTCGAGTATCCATTGGCGACCTTGCGCCAGGGCGACATCTTTGGCGAGCGCGCCTGCGTGATGCGCCAGGAGCAGATTGCGTCGGCCATCGCCGGCACGGATGCGCGGCTGCTGGTGATTCCGGAAAAGACCGTGCAGCTGATCCTGGAGCGCAATCCCAAGCTGCGCGAGGTGCTGGAAGAACGTATCCGCTTTATCGACCGGGAGCTGCACCGGCAAAAGAAGATGGCCGAGCGGCGCAAGCATCCGGTGATGCTCGATCTGCGCTCGAAGCCGGAGTTTGGCGAACGCGTTATCCGCCGCTTCGCCCTGGTCGAGCAAGCCGAGGAGATGGATTGCGGCGCCGCCTGCCTGGCGATGATCTGCCGCCATCACGGCATCCCCATGACGCTCGGCAAGCTGCGCGAGCTGGCCAACGTGACCACGCAGGGCGCCACGCTGGACAGCCTGGCCCGCGCCGGCGAGTCGCTCGGCTTTACCACGCGCGGCGTGCAGTGCACGCATGATTCCTTGCTGGGTTTCGAGCTGCCGTTCATCGTGCACTGGGAGGGCTACCACTACGTGGTGGTCTACGGCGTATCGAAGCGCTGGGTGTGGGTGGCCGACCCGGCCCTCGGCTTTCGCAAGATGGGCGTGGAGGAGTTCGAGCGCGGGTGGAGCGGCACCTGCCTGCTTTTCACCTCCGGCGAAAGCATGGCGCAACTGGCGGTGGCACGCTCGCCCTGGCTGCGCTTCATCGGCTACCTGGCGCCGTACAAACGGATCCTTGCGCACCTGTTCATGGCGACCTTCGTGATCCAGGTGCTGGGCGTGGTGCCGCCCCTGATCATCCAGAACATCCTTGACGGGGTGGTTGTGCACCAGAACATGGGCCTGCTGAACCTGCTGATACTTGGGTTGATCGTTTCCAGCGTGTTTTCGCAACTGATGAGTTCGGTGCGGGCGTATCTCGCCAATTTCATGGTCCGCAATATGGACTTCGCCATGATGTCGCACTTCTTCAAGCACACCTTGTCGCTGCCATTTTCCTTCTTTGCCAAGCGCAAGACGGGCGACATCTTCGCCCGCTTCCAGGAGAACCAGACCATCCGCGCTTTCCTGACCGAGTCCACGGTCACGACGGCCCTCAACCTGCTGATGGTGTTTATCTACTTCACCATCATGTTCCTCTACAACGTCAAGATGACGCTGGTGCTGATCGCCTTCGTGATCCCGATCGCGATCCTGACGATCGTGGCAACGCCAAAGGTCAAGGCTTTCGCACGCGAGGTGTTCACCACCACGACCGATGCGCGGTCCTACCTGATGGAGGCGCTGGGCGGGGTGGAGACGGTCAAGGGCATGGGAATCGAGCGACCGGTGCGCCTGAAGTGGGAGAAGAAGTACGCCAAGGCGCTGGAGGTCCAGTACAGGGCGCAGGCGTTCCATATCCTGGTTGGGCTGGCCAGCCAGTTGCTCAATGCCGCGACCACCATCGCGGTGCTATGGGTGGGTGCCAACCTGGTGCTGCAGCGCGAGCTGACCGTTGGCCAGCTCATTGCGTTCAACGCCTTCATGGGCAGCGTGCTGGCGCCGTTGATGGGGCTGGTGGCATTGTGGGGCCAGCTCAACGATGCTGGCGTTGCGATGGAGCGCCTGGGCGACGTGCTGGACCTTGATCCGGAGCAAAAGCCGCAGGATCTGGCGTCGCGCGTGATGCTGCCGGACCTGCAAGGCGAGATCAACCTGGAAGGCGTCTATTTCCGCTACGGCGGCGCCGAGACGCCCTACGTGCTGGAGAACATCAGCTTCAGCATCAAGCCCGGCGAGTTGCTGGCCATCGTGGGGCGCAGCGGATCGGGCAAGACCACGCTGGCCAAGATGCTGGTGGGGTTCTACGTGCCCACGGAAGGCAAGATCACCGTGGACGGCTACGACCTCGGCGTGATCGACAAAGAGTATTACCGCGCGCAGATCGGCTACGTGATGCAGAGCAACCTGCTGTTCTCGGGCACCATCGCCGAGAACATCGCCTGCGGCGACGACAGCCCCGATCGCCGCCATATCGAGGAAGTCGCCAAGATGGCCGATGCCCACGCTTTCATCAGCAAGCTGCCGCTGGGGTACGAGCAGGTGGTGGGCGAGCGCGGCGTGGGTTTGTCCGGCGGGCAGATCCAGCGCCTGTGCATTGCCCGCGCGCTTTATCACGATCCGCGCCTGCTGGTCTTCGACGAGGCAACCTCTGCGCTGGACACGCAATCGGAGAGCAATATCCTTGGCAACATGCAGGAGATCCTGCAGGGCCGCACGGCCGTGATCATCGCGCACCGCCTGAGCACCATCATGCGCGCGGACAAGATCCTGGTGCTGTACGAAGGGGCCATCGTCGAGCAAGGGCGGCATGAGGAACTGCTGGAGCGCAAGGGCATGTACTACCAGCTGGTGCAGAAGCAGCTGAGCTCGGAGTGAGCGCTTTTGCACGGCCCCGGCGCCGCCGGGCAGCAATGGCGTATCTGGCATCTCTGCCGTATCGCGATGCATGGGGGAGCGCGACATGAAGCTATTCAACCAGGGTGGCTCCGTCGGGTCGGCCATCTCCTACGCCGGGCTGATCGAGAAGATCGAGATCCTGCGTTCAACGTTGCGCTGGGCCTCCAAGCTCGAGCGCACGGAGATCGAGAAGCTGCTCAAGCAGGCCACCACGCTGCGCGATGAGGTGATGCAGCTATCGCACAAGGAGCGCTTTGTGCAGGCGGCCGTGGCGGAGCCTGTGCCGGCCGACCTGGCGCCACGCGAGCGCCGCCAGGCGTTGCTCGAACGCAGCTTTATCTTTGAGGGCACCTTCGGCGACAATCCCAAGCTGCTGGAGGCGCTGGAGATCGCCGAGAAGGCCGCGCCCACCGATCTGCCGGTGCTGATCGATGGCGAGAGCGGCACGGGCAAGGAGCTGATGGCCAAGGTGATCCATGCCAACGGCTCCAGGACGGACAAGCCCTATATCTCGGTGAACTGCGGGGCCATCCCTGAGAACCTGCTGGAGTCGGAGTTGTTCGGCCACAAGAAGGGCGCCTTCACGGGCGCCGCCAACGATCGCCGCGGCAAGTTCGAGAGCGCGCACACCGGCACCATCTTCCTCGATGAGATTGGCGAATTGCCTCTCACCGGGCAGGTCAAGCTGCTGCGCGTGCTGGAGTCGCACGAGATCCAGCGGGTCGGCTCCGACGAGACGATTTCGGTCGATACGCGCATCGTAGCAGCCACCAACCGGGACTTGCGGCGCCTGAGTGAGGAGGGCAAGTTTCGCGAAGACTTGTTCTACCGCCTCAGTGTGATCCACGTCACCCTGCCGCCGCTGCGCGAGCGGCGCGACGAGATCGCCTTGCTGGTGGCTTATTTCGGCGACGAGGCTGCCGGCGCGCTAAAGCGCCGCCCCATCAAGCTGACCCCGCGCCTGCGCGACTTCCTGATGAATTACGCCTATCCGGGCAACATCCGCGAGTTGCGCAACCTGATGTACCGGACCTCCTGCCTCGCCGGCGACACGGCCGATCTCGAGCATCTTCCGCAGGACCTGCGGCCCAAGCCATCGGCTGCGGCGCCTGTCGCCAGCGGCGCCATGGCACCGCTCGTGGTGGATGCGTCCACGGCCACTTCGCTCAGCGAAGCAAAGCGCGCCGCCAGCGATGAAGCTGAACGCGCTTTTCTCGAGCGGGGATTGCAGGAGGTCGGCGGCACGGTGGCGGAGCTGGCCAGGCGCTTCGACATGAATCGCTCGCACCTGCAGATGCTGCTGAAGAAACACGGTATCCATTCCAAGGATTTTCGCAACCAGGGCGCGGCGCAGGGCGGCAAGGCGCGGTAGGAGGGGGCGGTGAGCCGTGCGCCAGCGCTACAGCGCTGGGTTCACCATGGTCTTGTCCGAGGCGTAGAGATCCTCCGCGCGCGCCACCACCGCCGAAATGTTGTCGTGGCCGCCGCGGCCCAGCGCCGCGGTCACCAGTGCCTGCGCCGCCAGTTCGCAATCGCCGCAGGCCAGCACGCTGGCGATCTCCGGGTCCCGCAGTTCATTGCTCAGGCCGTCGCTGCAGAGCAGGAACATATCGGCATCCGCGATTTCCACCCAGGTCTGGTCCAGTTCCAGTGCCGTATTCGCGCCGACCGCGCGGGTGATGGTGTTGTGCGCAGGGTGATGCACGGCTTCTTCCGCGGTGATCAGGCCGCGCGCCTTGAGTTCTTCCACGCGGCTGTGGTCCCGGGTCAACTGGGTCAGGTGCGCGTCCCGGTACAGGTAGATGCGGCTGTCGCCTGCCCACAGGCAGCCACAGAAGCGTTCGCACGCCATCAGCACCACCACCGTGCTGCCAATGCGCCGGACCTGCCGGCGCGCGGCTTCCTCCAGCAGTTCGCGATTGACTTCCTGCAAGGCGATACGGGCCCCGTCGAGCAAGCTTTCGAGGCTGTGCGGCAGGGCTAGCCGGGACAGCGTCTCCACGACCAGATTGCTGGCATAGTCGCCAACCGCGTGGCCGCCCATGCCGTCCGCCACCGCCCAGAGCCCTCGCTCCGGCTGGGCGAGGCAGGCATCCTCATTGCGCTCCCGTACCAGGCCGACATCGGTGCGAGCGGCTGAAGTCCAGCGGAATTGCGATGCACAGGTCACGATCATCTCCGGTGTTCGGGCGAGCTAGGACGCCACAATGCCACGCCAGTGCCTGGGCGGCATTGGCGTGGCGGGCGGCGCATGGCCGGACCGTGCGGGCTGTGCGCGAACCGGGTTACATCCGGCCGTCGTTCCTTGCCCCTTGTCCCGCTTGCACATTGATGTTCGCGCCGGGCGCCGTATTGCGAACGTCGATGTTCTGGAACTGGTTAACCATCTGATCAGCATAGAAGCTGTTGTTGATCTCGTAAAAGTTGACGACAGGCCCAACACTTTGCCGGGGCGGGGAATAGGGCTGGATCCAGCCGAATACCCAGGGCGCGCCGCCGCCCCGGATGGCCGCCATGGCCTGGCCGTCCAGCGTGCGGTTGGTGTAGAGGTCTTTGATGGTGAGCGCCGCCATGATGGTCTCCGGTGCGTGGGATGGGTAGGGGCTGTGTTGCGGTCCGTGGCTACTTGCCATGTTTCTACAGAGCAAAGCGCATGCCAGTGATGTGGCTGGCCCGATGCGGCGCCGTAAGTGCTTGAATTTTCTGTGTTTCCCCTCCTCGTTGGCGACGCCGGGCCAATCTCGGACTTCACGGCGGGGCCGTAAGCGTTGGCGCAACGCCAACATCCTCCACGGGTATGGTGGGGGAAGCCCACCGATTTGACTCGGGCTCGCCGCCCGGCCGCCGTCTTGCGCGAAGTCGCGCGGTTGCCCACTGCGACGGCCATCGCATCCGCACCGTCATAGCTTCCACGGTATCGAGGACCTCTCTGATGGCAGGCCGCCAACACTATTGGCATCAGGCTGTTGGCTGGCCGCAGACGCTTATCTCCTGCCCGGCCGGTTGAAAGCCCCGCAATCCCTTGATCTGCCAGGGACTGCGGCGGGTGGCACGGTTGATGCGGATGGTGTGGCAACCAGCAGGCAATGCCTGCAGCCAGCAAACAGTGGGTCGCTTCAACAAGGCAAGTCAAGGAGACTGATAATGCAAACCGCCAAGATATCCCTGCGTGGGCTGATCGACAAATGGCTTGGATCGAACTTGGCGGCGCCCGCGCGGATCACCCGCGTGCGCAGTTCGCGGGCTTGCCGCAGCGGCTGTATCCGAGTGGATGTGGCCCGCCCGTCGGGCCAGTTGTCGATGTTCTTCTTCCGCCATGCCGATGGGTGCTGGTGCGTATTCCCGCCAGCGCTCAGGGTGGGCTGATGCTTGACCCGCGCCAAGCCGCATGCGGGCGCAATGCCTTCTCCTGGCCACGCGGCGGCGTGTCCATCTATCATGGCTTCATCCCCAGTGACGAGGAGCCGCGCGATGGAACGACGATTCGAGTACGGCGGCTATGCCGTGGTGGTACGCGCGGCAGCGCTGGCTGGTGGCGGCTATACGGCGACGGTTATCATTTCCGACGCCTTCGGTGACGCGCCGCAGCCTTCATTCGAGGAAGAGGCTGGCGTGGCCGGCACGGCGGAAGCCGCGATCGCCCTGGCGGAAGCCTCGGCCATGCGGACCATCGACGCCGGGCAGGTGAACTAGCCGGGCAGGCCCCGGCCTTCAATATCGTGCAGGGCTGTCATTAGCCGGACTTTGCACAGGTGCGCTTGCCGCGACTTAAAATGGCGGCTGCCGGTCAGCCTGACGCCCGTCCGGGCGCGCCGACCGGCCCCTCCGGAACCCCATGTACGCCATCCTGCCAGCCTTCGTCTCCGCCATTTTTCTGGGATTCGGCTTGTACGTGCTGGTCACCAAGGGCGTCACGCGCATTTCCACGTCCTTCTTTCTGCTGTGCGTGACGACCTTTGCATGGCAGGGAACCTGGGCCTTCCTGTTCCAGGCTGAGCAGCCGGATGTGGCGCTGCTGCTCGCCAAGGTGGGCTATCTGTTCATCATCTTCCTGCCGACCTGTTTCTATCACTTCGTGACCGAGGTCACCGAGTGCCGCACCGAGCGGCCGCTGCTGCTGGTTTCCTACGGACTGTCCCTGGTGCTGGCGGTGATGGTGCTGACTGGCGGTGAGGTGGTGTCCGGCGTCTATACCTATTTCTTCGGTGAGTACCCCAAGGCCGGGCGGTTGCATCCGCTGCATGTGGCGCAGACGGTGCTGCTTGCCTGCCGCAGCGGCTGGCTGCTGCTGGCCGCGCGCCGCAACGCCACGGGCGAGAAGCGCAAGCGTCTGGATCTGTGCCTGGTGAGCCTGTGCCTCTACTCGCTGGCAGCGGTCGACTACGCGGCCAACTACGGTTGTGCCTTTTATCCGCCGGGGGTAATCTTTATCGGCGTCAGCCTGGGCATTCTTGCGGTGACCATTGTGCGCTACGACTTGATGCACCCCTTCTCGCTGGCGGCTACCGTGGCGCACGAGGTGCGCACTCCCTTGACCACGATCCGCCTGCAGGCCGACGAAATCGGCCGAGCGTGGCCCGATCTGCTGGCTGGCTATCAACTGGCGGTGGCGCACGGCTTGTGCAAGGACCGCATGCGGCCCGGGCAACTGGACCGGGCAGCCGGCCTGGTCGCCTCCATTCAGCGGGAGATCGATGGCACCCACACCGTGATCGACATGGCGCTTGCCTCCGTCACGCTGGAACGGCTGGACCGCCATAGCTTCACCGCGCAATCCCTGCAGCACTGCGTGGGGTCCGCTCTCGAACGCTATCCTTTCCTGGCGGGGGAGCGCGAACGTGTGGCGGTAGGCCCGATTGACCCGGCCTGGTGCTTCCGGGGCTCCGATACGCTGCTGGTCTACGTGCTGTTCAACCTGCTCAAGAACGCACTGCAGGCCATGCGCGCGAGCGGCGACGGCCGCATCGAGATCGGCGTGGTGCAAGAACGCGGCTGCTGGCTGCTTCGCTTCAGCGATACCGGCCCCGGCATCGCGCCGGAAGTCCTGCCACGGATCTTCGATCCCTTCTTCTCCACCAAGGCCCACGGCAGTGGCGCCGGCATGGGGCTGGCCTTTTGCCGCCGTGTGGTCGAGGCTTTCGATGGCCGCATCCAATGCGAATCCGTGCGCGGCGTCCGCACCACCTTCACGCTGCGCCTGCCGGACGCGCACACGGGAAAAGGCAGTGCCATGCATGCCCGCCCCGCCGGCCAGGTGCCGGCCAGCGGGGCGGGGTCCGTTTAGCTAGCGAAGGCAGGCAACTTCAATTCATACTCCTTGACGCGCTCCACGATCTCCTTCGGGAAGCGCATGATGCGCTTGTCCCTGCCGGCGAACACGATCTGCTGGTAGCCGAGCGACACCGGGCGCCCCCCGACGCAAAAGCGGAACAGCAGGTAAGCCGAGCACTGCTTCACCTGGAAGGTATTCAGGTAGCAGTCCACCTTCTGGAACGGGAAGGTCTCTTCCACGTACTCCTGATGCGCGCGCTTGGTCACGAACACGCCTCCGGCAGCCAGCAGGTTGTCATGAATGCATTCGTGGAACCAGCGTTCCCGGCAGACACCCTGCCACTCGAAATAGCGCGCAAAGTAAGTATTCATGAAGGCGTTGGAATCCTTGAGATAGATATCGATTGCATGATGGAACGTCTTTTGCGGGGGCGTCTCCTGTATGTCTCGCGTGAACATGTCGCTACCGCGGCTAAGCACATGGGGGATTGCGTCTCGCATCAACATTGAAAGCTCCTGGCTAGGAATGACTGCTGGCGGCAGCCACGCACGCCCCCCCGAACGGGTGGGGCACACCGCATTCTGTCTGCTTTGCCACGCTGGGTGACGTGAACGAGGGGTGTTGTTGCGCGGGCGGGCGGGCGCGCGTTGGGGGAATGCACTGGGATGGGCGTAATGGCAGGGATCGAGGCTGCCGCCGGACGCCCGAAAAACCTAGCTTTGAAGCTGTAAGAGGATGAACTCCGGGCACCTGCCCATCGCCATTGCGTGATTGCGTGATTGCGTGATTGCGTCTCGCTGGTTCTTTGAAACGGCGCAGTCCCTTTCATCGAAGGGGCACTTACACGCGCGAAGCCCCCGCGTAGGAGCTCGTCATCGAGTCCAACCGACAAATGGAGGGTGCAGTGAGTAGATCCATCAATGCTCGCTTCTCCGGTCCATTCGGTGTCCTGCCGTTGGCTATGGTGATTTCCAGTGGCGCAAGGTCCGGCAGTCCCTCCTGAAGCCCAATGATCCGGAGTTTTCCGCCCACTGATTGCTTGGGTACGGCGGCGATGGCGTTGCCTGCCTGCGCACAGGTGAGGATTCCCATCGTATCCGGACTGGAGTACACGCAACGATAGGGGATCGATGCCGACTCCAACGCATGCACAACATGCGCCCGAGGGGCCGAGGCCACCTCGAACATGGCTAATGGGAGGGGCCGCTCGGCGGCCAGCTTAGTTGCCGACGAAGCCACGACCCAGACAAGCTCCTCGGAATAAATAGGCGGCCCTGGAAATTGAGGGCAACACGTACCTATGGCGAGGTCCAGCGAGCCGCTCTCCAACCTTCGCCCAAGCTCGATCGTTGGCAAGCAGACTACCTCCACCTGGACAGTCGGAAACTGAAGCGTGAAGGCACGCAGCGCCGCAGGCAGTACCAAGCTGGCATAGGCGTCTGGCGTGCCGATGCGCAGCGATCGTTCGTAGGTCGCGCACGACAATGCCTGCCACGTTTGCTCGTGAAGCTCCTGGATTCGCTCCGCATAGACTTGCAGCGTTTCCCCTGCCGGCGTCAAGGTAAGCAGGCGTGGACTCCGCACGAATAGCGGCGCTTCGATATCCAACTCCAACTGCCGGATCTGCATGCTGACGGCGGCCTGCGTCAAATGCAGCATGTGTGCGGCTCGTGTGAAGTTGCGTTGCTGTGCGACAGCAAGGAAGGTTCGAAGCTGGTCCGACTTAAGTTGCTTTTTCATTCGCCGCCTGTTCATTGACCGCAGTACCACGGGTGTCATACGGCGCCGAATCTCACCGCACTTCACGTGTGCGCGTCATGTGCCAACACGTACCATTAGAAAGGTTTGTGAAGCCATCAATTTATGTTGCTTTATTCTCCGTGGCCGCCGGGCAATACTGCCAGCCGCACTGAGGCCAGAGGCAAGGGTCTGGGCGTCTGGCGGTGCGGTATCCTGGCCGCTAGACACAGTCGCAAACGCGTTGCATCCCAAAGCAGCGCTTGCGCAGACAAACGCATTGCCATACGCGGGGTCAATGTGGTCCGTTTGTCACTTTCAGTTTTCCGGTCTCAGTGCTCCTTCCATGTGCGCAAGCTCCGCGTGCAGGGGCTTCTGGCGTATGGCCCCTTTGCTTTCTTAAATCGTAGGCCTTTCTACTCGCATGCCATTGCGCTAGATCATGTCTTCATTCCCGCTGCAGTTGGCGGAACGTCGGGCGCCGAAAGTCTGCGCTCAGGGTCCTTGGGCCATGCTACGATCCTATTGAACAACTGGAGAAAGCTATGGATCTCCAAGGCTTCACGTACTACAAAGATCACTGGTACGAGGCATCCGCGGCATCCCCAACCGGCGGGCCCTGGCATGGCGAGGTGACGATCTGTGCAAAGGCCGCCGACGGCAGCTCGGTCAAGATCTTCGAGCACGAACCCGTGCCTGGTCAGTATTTTTCCGAAGGCGAGGCGTGGCAGCATGCGCGCGACTATGCCGAGAAGCTGATAGACGAAGGCCGGGCGAACCCAGGCGCTCACTGATTCGCGCACCGTATCACCATCAGGGTCAACCACACTGCGTGCTACGGTCTTCCGAAATCCGGGGAGGCATATATGGACTTCAAGTACAGAGGTCGGGATATCTCCATCCAGACGAGAGAGGTCGCGAGCAATCGGTGGGACTGGTCGTATGTCATCCGTGGGCACGGACACAGGCAAAACACTCGGGAGCCTGCGGCCTCGGAAGAGATCGCGATCGATGATGCATATCGAGTTGCGAAACGCGAGATTGATCAAATCAGCGTTGACTGTGACGACTAGCATCTCGCAGTTCGGGCACTTATCAAGCCAGAAAACGTGAGCGGCAAGCGAGGGAAGTCCTCGCCAAGGCAGTCGAGTACTTCCGTGGATTAAAAGGGAGTAGCTGTTGCCTCATGCTGCCGCTCGAATCGCATTGGTGACATCGCGCACCACCAGCGGGCACACGGCATTATTATTCATGCGAAGTGCCTCCCATGTAGTTCATCCAGCGTATCGAACTGATCGCCGAATGGCCGCTCATGGCTGCGGATTCAACCGGTCAATTTCCATCCTGCCTGTATGGGGCGCTACCCGGCAGCCTTCGCCCGCGGCGCCGGCTCAGCATCCATCAGTTCGGGTGGGTAGGGCCGCATGAAACTGCGCGCCCGCTCCGGCTCCCGGCAAGTCAGCCAGTCATTCCATTCTGCTCGCGGCACGATCACGATCATGCGTTTCTCTTTGCCCGGGGCGTGGAAGCGGTTCATAAGGGGGTGCTTGTCGGAGTTGATGGTCAGCATGGTGAAGCTGAGCACCTCGGCGCCGGCGTCGCCCGGCCACGCGCGCCACAGACCCGCGATGGCGAACTCTGGCTCGCCCTTCAGCCAGATCCGCCAGCGCACCGACTTTGGCCCGCTCTCGTAGTTCGGCTCGTAGAGGCTGGTGGCCGGCACCAGGCAGAACTGGCCCTTCTTCCAGGGGCCAGAAAACGACCGCTTCTCGCCGACCGTCTCCGATCGCGCATTGGTGGTGTCGAACCTGGCCACGCCTGGCGGGATCCGGGTCTTCGGCACCATGCCAAACGTGCCAACCAGCGCCTGGCGCTCGCCGTTGCCGGCGACCACGACGATCGGTGCGGCATAGTCCGGCCAGGTCTCTGGTGGGTAGTCGAAGGGTGGCGGCTCGACGCCGAAGACATCGCGCAGCAGCTGGCGCTGCACCGGGGCGTAGTTTGTGCACATGGGTGACCAACTATGGGCGTTCGCGAACCACGATTGTGCCACCGCCGCGAGCGCGATCACGTCGAGCCACTTCCAGCCCACAAAGCGCCGTAGGTGCGTGTAGCGCTTCAGGTTCTGCGAAGTCCTTGCGAGACATCTCTGATGTGGCGGTCGATCACGGCGCTCAGCAGTGGGGCATCCCGCTGCGCGGCTTCCAGCGCGCCGGGCTGCGCCAGTTCGCGCAGGCGTTTTCCATCCAGGTCGCGGCGGCCTGGCGGCGATCAAACGTCTTGGTTTCGGTAAGCACCACCTTGCCGCCTTGCTTCAGGCGGATCACGGCGGCGTAACCTATACTCTCGTCCTTGCGTTCGCGCTGAAGAATGTTGCCCATGGTTTCCGGTGCAACATGGTTTTCTTCGGTGCTACATTGAAACATCCAAGCTCAAAATGAGCCTAAAGAGGCGGTAACGGCAGGTCATGGTACACGTTCAGAATCCCCCGCAAACCGAAGCTGGAGGCGGAATCCCAGCAAAATCAACGGGTCGCAGAATATCGGTTGCACCGATGATGGATTGGACTGATCGCCATTGCCGCATGTTTCACCGGCAACTGAGCCGCCATACTTGGCTGTACACGGAGATGGTGACCACCGGGGCGCTGCTTCATGGCGACGTGGCTCGACATCTCGACTTCGACGCCGCTGAGCAACCGGTGGCCCTGCAACTTGGCGGCAGTGAGCCTGCTGACCTGGCCGCCGCGGCGAAACTGGGCGAGCAATGGGGCTACGTGGAGGTTAATCTGAACTGCGGCTGCCCTTCCGAGCGGGTACAGCGCGGTGCATTCGGCGCTTGCCTGATGGCGGAGCCGGAACTGGTGGCGGATTGCGTGAAGGCGATGCGCGACGCGGTATCGATTCCCGTGACCGTCAAGCATCGCATCGGCATTGACACGATCGAGCATTATGACTTTGTTCGCGACTTCGTCGGCACCGTGGCCGATGCGGGGTGCGAGACTTTTATCGTGCATGCGCGCAATGCGATCCTGAAGGGATTGAGTCCGAAGGAAAATCGCGAGATCCCGCCGCTGCGTTACGAAGTGGCTTACCAACTCAAGCAGGAATTCCCGCATCTCGAGATCCTGATCAATGGCGGCATCGTCACGCACGACGAGATGGACGAGCACCTGGCGCATGTGGATGGCGTCATGATTGGACGCGAGGCCTATCATCAGCCCTACGTGCTGGCGGAAATGGACAGGCGTTTCTACGTTGCGCAGACCCCGGTGCCGTCACGGCTGGACGTTGAACTGGCGATGCAGCGCTATATCGGGGATTTGGTCGAGAAGGGCGGCTATATGGGCGCGGTGACGCGCCATATGCTGGGCCTGCATCGTGGTATCCATGGTGGCCGCGGCTGGCGGCGGGTTTTGTCGGATGCGCGCCGCATGCACGCAGTGCGCACACGCGCAGCCGTCGACGCCATGTTTGAAGAAGCGCGGGCGCATCTGCTGCAGGGTGGTGCGCCATCCCTCGAGGCTGCTTGAGCAAGCTCCGCTAGAGCTGGCGGGTCGAGTCCGGATTATCTGGGTGTACTCTCGCGCGCGGCCAGCAAGCAGTCCTGATTGCGAATAGATCGCATTTGTACGCCCCGAGCATAATGGATGCTGAGCGCTCGTTGTGGTGTCGGCTGGAGTATTTCCTCTAACTTCGAATATTCTTTTTATGCCCAGGAGCCGCGGGGGGGGCTGTGACGCGCACTTGATGGTCGCGGCGGGCCGGTTTCCCGCCATGGCAAAGGGATTCCCCTAATTAGTCGCGAAGCCGCAAGTTCTTACACTGTGCTTGCCCTCGAATACAGGGCTTTCTTCAACTGATTGTTCAGCCCGCCTAGTGCGGGCTTTTTTTTATAGTGGTGACTGCGACTGTATGGTCGACTTCGGTTTACCCGGATGGTACGAACGGAAAATGACAGCTAGATTACCAGGGCCTTCAGGGCAATTGAGATCGCAAATTTAAGAACCCGCGTTGCGGGTTCTTTTTTTACCTGTTTCTGCCTGTTATCGCTCGCCATCGAGTGGCTGCCTTGGCAGGTACCGAGCGCTACTTTTCGCTGGTGCGTGAGATGCCGACATCAACGGTGCCATATGCGGTGATGCTTGACTCCCGGCCTTCGGCGCTTTGGCTGGCACAGCCGACAAGTAGTGCCAGTAGCGCGCAGCCCGCCAGCAGCCCCCACAACATTTGCTTCATGGTTCTTTCCCGATGTTGCCGAGGAATCGGCATTCCCTATTGGGTATCTGCCACCGGGTTTGGTTCCTGTATGGAGGCAATCCACGCAAACCGGCGCCGGCGAGCTCCCGCGTGCAAATTGGGCGGAAAGAAGCAGGGGGAGGGGCGCTACCTTGCAAGTATTGGACGTCTGGCTTACCCGATGACAAAGCGGTGCAGCAGCAACGTCGCAATGGCCGGGCAGGCGAGGACCAGTCCACCCAGTGCGGGGAATCGCTGCGACCACATACCGATCAGGGCGGGGATCGCAGCAATCGGAGCAAGGATATGCATCAGCAAGGAAAGCACGGTATTGGGGTTGCCGGCATTCGCAGCCTGCGAGACTTCGCTTCCGCCATGCGGGCCAAAGAGCCCGTACGCACTTCCGAACAGGAGGACGACCAGGCAAAGCGTGGCGGCTAGCTTGAGGGTGAGTTTGGTGCTGAAGGACCGCATCGCTGTTTTTTCCACTTGGATTGTGAGCCCCACGGTGGGCCGGATAGGGCGCTTGGCGCATGTCAAGAATGTTTGTGAAAATAGCGCAAACTGCACCTAAACCAACTGAGACTTTTCTAAGTCAGAATTAAGTCGAGTCGAGGCGGCGGGCAGTGTCCTTGGCGGCGTGTGCCATTGTTTGCGGTTTTGCTGCGAGGGCGCCATTGCGGAAGACGTTCTGCGTTAGATGCCGCGGCCTGCAGTGGCAAGCCGGCTGTGGCCCCTTGAGGCGGGGAGGCCGCCAAGACTCCATGCGCTGGCAAGTTACGGCTCGCGGGAGGTGACGGGAGGTGCTTTGTTCTTCCTTCGACGTGATCTAGCATGGAACCGTCAGATCTTCCTGGCACGGGTTTGAGGAGATGGCTGTGGGAAAGTGTGATCTGGATGGGGAGTGTTCTGCAGGGGGGTGTGCCGCCAAGGGCTTAGCCATTGGCGTGCTTGTGCTGGGTGCCTTGCTGGCGTTCGGGTGCCTCTGCTGCGAGCGGCACAAGGCCCGCCGCAACCGCGAATAGACGACTTGAGTGAACTCGTGTGAGCTGCGCGATGGGGGCTGCGTCATCCCCGCCATCTCATTGTTTGTGAGTTATGAGTCGCAAGTCGGAATCGGAGGTGGGCGCCCTGTGGGAGTAACTGTCCGCTGGTGCGGAGGATAGGCGGTTTGCTCAAGGCCAAGTTTGGCGTGTCCTGATGGATCGCTCCATCGATCCTCGGCCTGCTGCTGCAGGGCAAGGATGTAGGCAAGTCGGCTCGGGTCATGGAGGCGATGTTCGAGATGCGTAAGCTCGACATTGCTTTGCTAGCGCAGGCATACGAGCGGAGTTGATCTTGCATGTTACTCATGATCAACTTTATTCATCTCGAGAAATTCGCTCAAGAAAACGCTTGCCAAGGCCGAGGGGGTCCCCTATGATTCGCCCCCTCGCAACACGAAACACCGCTGCAAAGCAGACGGGACAAGGGTTGCGGGGTCGGCAGGGGTGGTTGGCGGCGCGAACGGCGCGGCGAGCTGAAGGAAAAAACCTGTTGACGAAACGATGATCACGCTTCATAATCTCGTTTCTCTGCTGCAGCAAACGCAGCGACGCGGTAAGCAAAGCGAACCGTGGCAAGTTCTTTAACAAACAAACAACCGATAAGTGTGGGCGCTTGATAGCGGATGCGGAAGACTTCGGTCTTTTAGCTTACAAGTTATAAAGTGCTCGCACAGTAAAACATGTTGGTTATGTCTTCGGACGTAACCAGTCAGTTTTCTGAGAGTGAGCGACCGCTCGAAAGAGCGAGATCCGCAAGGATCACACAGGTATTAAACTGAAGAGTTTGATCCTGGCTCAGATTGAACGCTGGCGGCATGCCTTACACATGCAAGTCGAACGGCAGCACGGGAGCAATCCTGGTGGCGAGTGGCGAACGGGTGAGTAATACATCGGAACGTGCCCTGTCGTGGGGGATAACTAGTCGAAAGATTAGCTAATACCGCATACGACCTGAGGGTGAAAGCGGGGGACCGTAAGGCCTCGCGCGATAGGAGCGGCCGATGTCTGATTAGCTAGTTGGTGGGGTAAAGGCCCACCAAGGCGACGATCAGTAGCTGGTCTGAGAGGACGATCAGCCACACTGGGACTGAGACACGGCCCAGACTCCTACGGGAGGCAGCAGTGGGGAATTTTGGACAATGGGGGCAACCCTGATCCAGCAATGCCGCGTGTGTGAAGAAGGCCTTCGGGTTGTAAAGCACTTTTGTCCGGAAAGAAATCCCTTGCCCTAATACGGCGGGGGGATGACGGTACCGGAAGAATAAGCACCGGCTAACTACGTGCCAGCAGCCGCGGTAATACGTAGGGTGCGAGCGTTAATCGGAATTACTGGGCGTAAAGCGTGCGCAGGCGGTTTTGTAAGACAGGCGTGAAATCCCCGAGCTCAACTTGGGAATGGCGCTTGTGACTGCAAGGCTAGAGTATGTCAGAGGGGGGTAGAATTCCACGTGTAGCAGTGAAATGCGTAGAGATGTGGAGGAATACCGATGGCGAAGGCAGCCCCCTGGGACGTCACTGACGCTCATGCACGAAAGCGTGGGGAGCAAACAGGATTAGATACCCTGGTAGTCCACGCCCTAAACGATGTCAACTAGTTGTTGGGGATTCATTTCTTCAGTAACGTAGCTAACGCGTGAAGTTGACCGCCTGGGGAGTACGGTCGCAAGATTAAAACTCAAAGGAATTGACGGGGACCCGCACAAGCGGTGGATGATGTGGATTAATTCGATGCAACGCGAAAAACCTTACCTACCCTTGACATGCCACTAACGAAGCAGAGATGCATCAGGTGCCCGAAAGGGAAAGTGGACACAGGTGCTGCATGGCTGTCGTCAGCTCGTGTCGTGAGATGTTGGGTTAAGTCCCGCAACGAGCGCAACCCTTGTCTTTAGTTGCTACGCAAGAGCACTCTAGAGAGACTGCCGGTGACAAACCGGAGGAAGGTGGGGATGACGTCAAGTCCTCATGGCCCTTATGGGTAGGGCTTCACACGTCATACAATGGTGCGTACAGAGGGTTGCCAACCCGCGAGGGGGAGCTAATCCCAGAAAACGCATCGTAGTCCGGATCGTAGTCTGCAACTCGACTACGTGAAGCTGGAATCGCTAGTAATCGCGGATCAGCATGCCGCGGTGAATACGTTCCCGGGTCTTGTACACACCGCCCGTCACACCATGGGAGTGGGTTTTGCCAGAAGTAGTTAGCCTAACCGCAAGGAGGGCGATTACCACGGCAGGGTTCATGACTGGGGTGAAGTCGTAACAAGGTAGCCGTATCGGAAGGTGCGGCTGGATCACCTCCTTTCAAGAGCGTGCATCTCAAGTCGAGCGTTCACACTTATCGGTTTGTTTGCTGTTACAGCCAAGGGTCTGTAGCTCAGGTGGTTAGAGCACCGTCTTGATAAGGCGGGGGTCGTAGGTTCAAGTCCTACCAGACCCACCAAGTTATAGACGGTGGTTCGATGTTGAGCTTCCGGCGCTAGTAGTATTTGGGGGATTAGCTCAGCTGGGAGAGCACCTGCTTTGCAAGCAGGGGGTCGTCGGTTCGATCCCGTCATCCTCCACCAATTACCTCGCACTTCACTGTGCACCTTGGATTGGTCGTCAAAGGCAAGCGCTTAGGATTGAGCGTTTGCCTTTGGCCTTGGCCAAGACGTTGCGAGACGAAGTTTCGCACGGCTGTTCTTTAAAAATATGGGATGTAGTAAAGGTGTCGTGAGCGTTGATGAGACGCTGCAGTAAAAACACGATACCGGGTTGTGATTGTATCAACCAAAATGTATTTAAGTGATCGAAAGATGACTTGGAATACGGCACAAATGCGAGAACTCATCCTGTAGCGAGCACGGCTTGAACGCAAGTTTGAGACACACTCGTTATAGGGTCAAGCGAACAAGTGCATGTGGTGGATGCCTTGGCGATCACAGGCGATGAAGGACGCGGTAGCCTGCGAAAAGCTTCGGGGAGCTGGCAAACAAGCTTTGATCCGGAGATGTCCGAATGGGGAAACCCGGCCCTTATGGGTCATCCCTGACTGAATACATAGGTCAGGGAAGCGAACGCGGCGAACTGAAACATCTAAGTAGCTGCAGGAACAGAAATCAACCGAGATTCCCAGAGTAGTGGCGAACGAAATGGGAAGAGCCTTGTACTCTTTAGCAGCATTGTTAGCAGAACGGGATGGAAAGCCCGGCCATAGCAGGTGATAGCCCTGTATGCGAAAACAGCGTTGTGGAACTAGGTGTACGACAAGTAGGGCGGGACACGTGAAATCCTGTCTGAAGATGGGGGGACCATCCTCCAAGGCTAAATACTCGTGATCGACCGATAGTGAACCAGTACCGTGAGGGAAAGGCGAAAAGAACCCCGGGAGGGGAGTGAAATAGATCCTGAAACCGCATGCATACAAACAGTCGGAGCCTGGAAACGGGTGACGGCGTACCTTTTGTATAATGGGTCAGCGACTTACATTCAGTGGCAAGCTTAACCGATTAGGGAAGGCGTAGCGAAAGCGAGTCCGAATAGGGCGTTCAGTCGCTGGGTGTAGACCCGAAACCAGACGATCTATCCATGGCCAGGTTGAAGGTGCGGTAACACGTACTGGAGGACCGAACCCACTAACGTTGAAAAGTTAGGGGATGAGCTGTGGATAGGGGTGAAAGGCTAAACAAGTCTGGAAATAGCTGGTTCTCTCCGAAAACTATTTAGGTAGTGCCTCGTGTCTCACCTTCGGGGGTAGAGCACTGTCATGGTTGGGGGGTCTATTGCTGATTACCCCGCCATAGCAAACTCCGAATACCGAAGAGTGCAATCACGGGAGACAGACATCGGGTGCTAACGTCCGGTGTCAAGAGGGAAACAACCCAGACCGCCAGCTAAGGTCCCTAAGATTGGCTAAGTGGGAAACGAAGTGGGAAGGCTAAAACAGTCAGGAGGTTGGCTTAGAAGCAGCCATCCTTTAAAGAAAGCGTAATAGCTCACTGATCGAGTCGTCCTGCGCGGAAGATGTAACGGGGCTAAGCCAGTCACCGAAGCTGCGGATGC
>NZ_LZZU01000082.1:0-19668 GCF_014170355.1 Cupriavidus sp. UME77 | reverse complement strand
AGCACCGGCCGCGCCCAGCACCAGCACCTCGCCCGCGAGCGGCGCGCGCGACACGGCCAATGCCGGCGCCCTCGTGCCGGCATCCACCGCCGGCGCCCTGGCAGCGCGAACCACCGCCGACGCAACCTTGCCTGGCTCGCCCGCGGCACCGGCGCCGGGCATGGGATCAGACCAATGAGCCCGAAGCCAACGCAGCGCAACGAACAGGGGAACATCATGAACTTCCGCAACCTACTTGCCCGACTCTCCCGGCTGGGCGTCGCTGCCGCAGCGGCATGCGCTGCCGCCGGCCTGGCGGGCTGCATGACCACCACGCCGGTGTACGACGCCCACTTCGGCGACGCCGTGCGCACCGTGCGCGCCATGCAGACGCTCAACCCCGACGCATCGGCGAACACCGACCCGGTGACCGGAGTCGATGCACGCAGCGCCACCTTTGCCCTGGACCGCTACAACTCGTCGTACCGCAATCCGCCGAGCGACGGAAATGCCTATGCGATCGGGGTTGGCACCTCGTCGTCCTCGGGCTCCACGCCCTGACCGCGCTGCCAGCATGCTGCGAGGCCGATCTGCAATTTGGGAGATATCGAGATGGCAAAGCTAATTCTGGTCTCGGCCGACGAGACACAGGCCCGCCAATTGTCCGCGATGGCCGGACAGGTCGCGACGCAGCGGCAGGTACAACTGGTCTGCACCGATCCGGAGAGAGCGCTAGGCATGGCCGGACTGATCCACCCCTCGGATTTCCTGATCCTGCAGGCGGACGATTTCAGCCTCAGCGTGCTGGAGCGCCTGCGTCAGCGCTTTCCGGAGCCGGGCGACGTGCCCTGCATCCTGGTCACGCCCTCGCCAACCGCCGAGTTGCTGATGCGCGCCATGCGCATGGGCGTGCGCAGCGTACTGCGCTGGCCGCTGGATCCCCGCGAGTTCAACGAGGAGCTGGAACGCCTGGCGATCAAGCCGCAAGGCGGCGCCGAGGCCGAGGCCCGCACGCTGACCTTCACTTCCTGCAAAGGCGGCAGCGGCACCACCTTCGTCGCCGCCAACCTGGGCTACGCCATCGCCGCCACGCGCGGCAAGCGCGTGCTGCTGGTGGACCTGGTCCAGCAGTTCGGCGATGCCGCCTTCCTGGTCACGGACAAAGCGCCGCCGGCCACGCTCACCGACATCTGCCAGCAGGTCGACAGGCTGGACCTGGCCCTGCTCGACGCGTGCATCACGCATGCGCATCCCAACTTCGACGTCATCGCCGGAGCCGGCGACCCGGTAAAGGCGGGGGATATCAAGGCGGCGCATCTCGAGAGCATCCTCGACCTGGTGCGCCCGGCCTATGACGTCATCATTTTTGACGTGGGCCAGGACATCAATCCTTCCTCGATCATGGTGCTGGACCACAGCGACAGGATCTACCCGGTGCTCCAGCTCACCCTGCCCTACCTGCGCGCCGGGCGGCACCTGATGGAGATCTTCCATTCGCTGGGCTATCCCACCGAACGCCTGCATATGGTGATCAACCAGTACGAGAAGAACGCGCCGGTGAGCCTGCGCACGCTGGAGGAGACGCTGGGCGCAAAGGTTGCGCACATGCTGCCGCTGGACCCCAAGCCGGCACGCGACGCCAGCAATCAGGGCGTGCCGGTGCTGCAACTGGCCGAGCGCAGCGCGATCTCGCGCGCCCTGGTGCAGATGGTCGAGAGCGTCTACCCGGGCACGGCAAAGAAGGAAGAAGGACTGCTGAAGAAGCTGCTGGGACATCGCCACAGCCAGCCCGGCACCGGCCTGCACATCGAGAAGCATGCCTAGCCAGCCCTGATCAACCACATCGGCGCCAGGCGCGCAGCGGAGAACCGACATGTCATTGCGTGAACAACTCTACGAGAAGGCTGGGGAAACCATCACCGAGCGCATCGGCTCCGCCAGCAACACCGCGAGCGCGGCCTACCAGCAGCTCAAGATGGAGATCCACGAAGCCATCATCGAACGCGTGGAACTGGAAAAACTGCAGCGCCTGTCGCCCGAGCAGGTGCGGCGCGAGCTGGCGCTGCTGGTCGAGCGCATCATCGACGAACGCAATATCCCCATCAACGAAACCGAGCGCAAGCGGCTGGTGTCGGACGTGCGCGACGAGATGCTCGGCTTCGGCCCGCTCGAACCCCTGCTGAGCGACCCGACCGTCTCCGACATCCTGGTCAATACATACAAGCAGGTCTATGTGGAGCGCCGCGGCAAGCTGGAGCTGACGGCGGTGACCTTCAACGACGACGCCCACCTGATGAAGATCATCGACAAGATCGTGTCGCGCGTGGGCCGGCGCATCGATGAATCCAGCCCGATGGTGGATGCGCGGCTGCCCGACGGCTCGCGGGTGAATGCGATCATCCCGCCGTCGGCTGTGGACGGCCCGCTGCTGTCGATCCGGCGCTTTTCCGTCAATCCGTTGATGGTCAAGGACCTGGTGGAACTGCAAACGCTCACGCCGCCGATGGCGCAGCTGATCGAGGCCATGGTCAAGGCCAAGCTGAACATCCTGATCTCGGGCGGCACCGGCAGCGGCAAGACCACGATGCTCAATATCCTCTCCGGCTTTATCCCGGCCAGCGAGCGCATTGTCACCATCGAGGACGCGGCGGAACTGCAACTGCGCCAGGACCACGTGCTGCGGCTGGAAACACGCCCGCCCAACATCGAGGACCGGGGCGAGATCACGCAGCGCGCGCTGGTCAAGAACGCGCTGCGCATGCGCCCGGACCGCATCATCCTCGGCGAAGTGCGCGGCGCGGAGGCGCTCGACATGCTGCACGCGATGAACACCGGGCACGAAGGCTCGCTCGCCACCATCCACGCCAATACGCCGCGCGACGCGCTGACCCGGCTTGAGAACATGGTCAGCATGGCCGGCCTCGCGCTGCCGCCCAAGACCATGCGCCAGCAGATCACCTCGGCCATCACCGTGATCCTGCAGGTGTCACGGCTGACCGACGGGCGGCGCAAGCTGATGAGCGTGCAGGAGATCACCGGCATGGAAAGCGATGTGGTCAACATGCAGGAGATCTTCACCTTCAAGCGCACCGGCGTGGACGCCGAAGGCCGCGTCAAGGGGCACTTCTGCGCCACCGGTGTGCGGCCGCACTTTTGCGAACGCCTGCAATCGTTCGGCCTGAGCGTGCCGGACCGGCTGTTCGAGCCCTCGCTGCGTTTCGACGTCTGACCGCACGACCCAACCGCACGCACGCAGCGCAGGAGACCACGCCATGAACACGACCCTTGCCGGCTTCGGCCTTTCACTTTTTGTCGCCATCGTGATGCTGATCGTGGTCGGCTACCAGTGGTGGCTGCGCAAGCACAGCGCTGGCGCCCGGCGCCTGGGACGGCGCCTGCGCGCGGTGGCCGAGACCGCCTGGCAGGCCGAGCCGTCATCCATCATCAAAGAGCGCAAGCTGAGCGGCTCGGCGTTCTTTGCCGGCCTGCTGCGCAAGATGCCGCGCGTGCAGGCGCTGGATCGCCTGCTGATGCAGTCGGGCCTGTACTGGAGCGTGTCGACCTATCTCGGCCTGACCTTGCTGCCGGCGGCGGCACTGTACGCGATCAGCCTGCTGCTGGACCTGCCTGCGGTGCCGGCCGCCGCCGCGGGCCTGTGCTGGCTGCCGGTGCCGCTGTGGTTCGTGAACCGCCGCCGCAGCCGCCGCCTGCAACAGATCGAGGCGCAGCTCCCCGAGGGGGCCGACATGATGAGCCGCGCGCTGCGCGCCGGGCACTCCTTCTCCAGCGCGCTCGACATGGCCGGCGACGAATTGCCCGACCCGCTGGGCGCGGAGTTCCGCATGGCGTTCGACGAAATCAACTACGGCGCCTCGATGCACGATGCGCTGAACAACCTGGCCACCCGCGCGCCGCTGCCCGACCTGCGCTACCTGGTGATCGCCGTGATGATCCAGCGCGAATCCGGCGGCAACCTGGCCGAGATCCTGGGCAACGTCAGCCACATCATCCGCGAACGCATGAAACTGCTGGGCCAGGTGCGCGTGCTCTCGGCCGAGGGCCGGCTCTCTGGCGTGATCCTCGCGCTGATGCCCTTTGGCGTGGCGGGTGCCATGTTTTTCCTGAACCCGGATTTCCTCGCACCGCTGGTGACGGATCCCAGCGGGCCGTGGATCGTCGGCTATGCCATCGCGCTGATGGTACTTGGCCTGCTGTGGATGCGCCGGATCGTGCGTATCCACATCTAGGCAGGGACAAGTTCAACTTAGGAAAGGATGGGCAACGCCCAGCACAATCATGAGAATCGAGCAAATCCTCCTCCTGGTCTTCACCTTCTTGCTGGCCTTCGGCGTCACGCTGGCCGCCATGATGCTGTTGCGCAGCGACGCACTGCAGCGGCGCATCACGCAGGTGACCCGGACCACTGCCCCCGACGACGCCACCCCGTCCGCGCTGCAGGCCGACTGGATACGCAAGCTGGAGCGCGTGTCCAAGCCGCTGGCCAGGCTGTCCCTGCCCAAGGAAGGCTGGGACGGCTCCACCCTGCGCACCCGCTTCATGAACGCGGGCTGGCGCAGCCCCTCGGCGGTGCCGGTCTACTTTGCCGCCAAGACGGCGCTGGCCCTCGTCTTCCCCTTGTTGTTGTTCGTGCTGACGGGCGGCGTGATCAGCGAGGACAACCCCCGCCTGCTGCCCGCCGCGCTGCTGGGTGTGGCGATCGCCGGCTTCTACCTGCCGGACCTGGTGCTGCGCCGGCGCATCAAGCAGCGCAAGCTGGAGATCTTCGAGAACTTCCCGGATGCGCTCGACCTGATCACGGTGTGCGTGGAGGCCGGCCTTGCGCTCGACGCGGCCTTGCTCAAGGTGGTCGAGGAATTGCGCGCCGACCACAATGCGCTGGGCGAAGAGCTTGAGTTGCTGGTACTGGAACTGCGCGCCGGGCTGTCGCGCGAGAAGGCATTGCGCAACCTGGCGCTGCGCACGGGCGTGGAAGACGTCGACATGCTGGTCAGCATGCTGATCCAGGCCGACCGCTTCGGTACCAGCGTGTCGGATTCGCTGCGGGTGCATGCCGACACGCTGCGCGTCAAGCGCCGGCAGTACGCGGAGGAATGCGCGGCGAAGATCGCAGTGAAGCTGCTGTTCCCGCTGATCTTCTTCATCCTGCCGTCGCTGTTCGTGGTGCTGCTCGGCTCGCCGGCCATCCAGTTCTATCGCTCGTTGATACCTTTCATGATAAGCACCACCTAGCGGGCCGCGTATCCGGCGCAGGTATCGTCGCATTCCACAAGGGGCTACGCCATGCAAACCCTGAACACCAAGACTTCCCGGCGGCAGCGCGGCGCCAGCGCCGTCGAGTTCGCGCTGGTGGCCCCCCTGTTCTTCCTGCTGCTGTTCTCGATCGTGGACTTCGGCATGATGATGTGGGCCAACCTGACCATGCAGCACGCCGTGCGCGAGGGCGCGCGCTATGCGATCACCGGGCAGGACAACCTCGATCCGAACACCAGCGCGCAGCAGCGCTACGTGGCCGTGCTGGCGAAGATCCACGACAGCTCGCTTGGGGTGTATGACATGTCGAATGCGACGGTCACCACCTGGGTCAACGGCACCAGCCAGGCCAGCGGCGGCAGCATGTTCGGCGGTGCCGGCGACCTGGTCGTGATCCAGGTCAATTGCTCCTGGCCACTGCTCACGCCGATGGTCGCGGCGTTCTTCAAGTCCACGGGCGGCAAGTACAACTTCAGCGTCGCCGCCACCATGCGCAACGAGGCCTTCTGATGAAACGCACCCGTCCACTGCGCCGCAGGCAGGCAGCGCGCGGCATCGCCGCAATCGAGTTCGGCATCCTGCTGCCCGTCTTCATCTTCCTGACGCTGCCCGTGATCGATTTCGCGCGGGCCATCCAGGCCAACCTGATCCTGGTCAGCCTGACGCGCGAAGGCGCCAACCTGGCCTCTCGCAGTTCGACCTACACACCGCAGGACATCATGGTGGCGCTGGCGCAAACCACGCCGCCACTCAATATGAGCCAGCGCGGGATGATCTACATCACCAAGATCATGGGTGACGCCGAGAACTGCGCCGGCAGCAACTGCACGGTGCGCAACATCGTGCTTGAACAGTACCGCTGGACGGGCGGCTGGTCACTGGGCGGCACCGTGCCGGGCAGCCAGGTGTGGAACTGCGGCAGCGGCAGCGGCTCGTGGGCGAGCGACGGCAGTTGCGCCGGCCTGCCGTCCGGCGGCACCTCATCGCCCACCGCGAGCGCCATGACGGGCTTGCTGAGCGATGGCCAGATCGTCTACGTCGTCGAGTCCTACTACAACTTCAACATGTACTTCAAAGGCCTGACGATGGGCGTGCTGAAGATGCCGAACATCGGTCCCAACCTGTACTCGGTCACCGCCTTCTGAGACAAGGGACATCAAGGAACGCCAAGGAGCCGCCATGAAACTGCAACATGCCAACAAGCAACAGGGGCAGATCACCATCATCGCGGGCCTGCTGATGATCGGACTGCTGGGCATCGTCGGGCTCGCCGTGGATGCCGGCATGGCTTATGTGACCAAGGCCAAGCTGAATTCCGCAGTGGATTCCGCCGCCATCGCCGCAGCCAAGGCTGTCACCAACGGCACCACGCAGGCCGACCAGGCAGCCAATGCCCGCCAGGCCGCCAGCAACTTCTTCTACGCCAACTATCCCAATGGCTACCTGCGCGGCACGCCCGCGCTGAATCCTGTGACAGTGAACTTCGATACGCCCACGCTCGGGGCGATTACCATCGGCGTCTCCGGCACGGCAACCATGCCGCTTTCGCTCATGAAGGTACTCGGTTTCAACAACATCGCCGTGGCCGCCACCTCGCAGACCATCCGCAAGGATCTCGACCTGATCTTCATCATCGACTCCTCAGGTTCGATGGGGCCCGTGTGGAGCACGGTCAGGGCGAATGCAAACAGCTTCCTCGACCAGTTCAGCCCCACGGAAGACCGGGTCGGCCTGGTGCACTTCGCCACGGGGGCAGTTTCGGATATCGCCATCAACACGACACAGCGCGGCTTTAACCGCACCGTCATGGAGAACACCATCACCAACCTCTCCAATGGCGGCAACACCAACTACACGGAAGCGCTGTGGCAGGCCAACGCGCAGCTCAACAGCATCGCGACCAGCAAGCGCTCAAGCCTGCGCGTGGTGGTGTTCTTCTCGGACGGCGAGCCCAATACGCTCGCAGCCAGCTACCGCATGGACACCACCACCAGCACCACCACGACCGTCACCACGACTACCTGCAACAGCAAGGGCAAGGCCTGCAAGAGCACCAGCACCAGCAGCACCACGAACAGCACGGCCAACGGAACGACGGTATGCGCGGGAGGCGCCACGACCAGCTCGCCAACCTCCAGCGTGGGCGGGTTCTACCAGATCAACCAGCAGAACACCAAGATGACCGGCGCCTGCGCGAACCTCAGCACGAGCTCGACGCAAACCAGCGGCAGCTCGGGAAACGGCAACCAGCCTGGCACGTTCACCTCCACTTCCACGGTCACCACGGTCACGCCGACCCAGATGCCCGCGTATTACAACGCGCATAACGCCACCGACCAGCAATTTGCCATCACCCCGACTTCGGTGCCCTATGTCGTCGGTTCCACCTTCAACGCGCAGAACATCTTCAACGCCGCCACCAACGTGCCGGTGGAAATGGCCAGCTATCTGCGCGGCAACGGCGTGTACATCTTTACGCTGGGGCTGGACGGCAACGGCGGGTTCGACGCTAACCTGCTCAAGAACCTGGCCAACACGCCCGATGCGCCGCTGTACAACAGCGCCCAGCCATCGGGCGTTTATTGCTACGCCGCCAACATCAGTGGCCTCAAACCCTGTTTTTCCAAACTGGCGTCGGAGATCCTGCGCATTTCCAAGTGACGCGGGGACATTGGGACACGGGGACACAGGTGGCGGTGGTGGAGCAGGTCAGCAGGTAAAGCGCGGGCTGGCATGAACGCGTCAATATATCGATCAAGAAGTGGCGTCTTTTCAGGGGAAGACCATGTACGACAGCAAAACCGTTGAGCTCGCCGGGACACCCCCGCCCATGACGCTGCAGCCACGCGACATGGCGGTGGAGATGAGCTTGCGCATCGCCACCGCCCTGCTCCTCGGCCTGTTCGCCTACGCGGCCATCAAGCACTGGCTAGCCGACCCGACGCGCATCACGCTGCTGCTGATCGTGGTGGCGGAATGCCTGACAGTCGGGCTGTCACTGATCGTACGGGTGCCGGCGCGGCGCGACTGGAGCTTCGTCGCCGTGCTCTGCTCGCTCGGCGGCACCTACTACTTCATGGCCATCCAGCTTGCACCCGGCACGCGTATCGTGCCGGAGGCGATCGGCGCCGGACTGCAGATCGCCGGGCTAGCCTGGCAGATCTTCGCCAAGGCCTCGCTGCGCTATTCGTTCGGCATCCTGCCCGCCAACCGCGGGATCGTGTCGGATGGCGCCTACCGGCTCGTGCGCCATCCGATCTACCTGGGCTACCTCGTCACCGACATCGGCTTCCTGCTGGCCAACTTCGGGGTGCAGAACGTGCTTGTGTTCGCCGGGCAGTTTGTCCTGCAGGGGATCCGCATCGCCCGCGAGGAGGCGCTGCTATCGGAGGATCCCGAGTACCGCGCCTATCGGGGCAAGGTCCGCTACCGCGTTTTGCCGGGCGTCTTCTGATTGCCACGCCGGCCTTGACCGGGCCGGCGCTTTTCTGAAGAATCCATGCACGTGCGCGCCCCCGGCCAGCGCACACCCCGCATGGAGCCAGCATGAGAATCCGCATCCTCAGCGATCTGCACCTCGAACACGACACACCGGCGGCGGTACCCGCCTGCCCCGCCGACCTGGTGGTGCTGGCCGGCGATATCGCCAATGGCCGTGCCGGCGTCGACTGGGCCGCGCGCACCTTTTCGGGGCCGGTGGTGTATGTGCCGGGTAATCACGAGTACTACGAGAGCGCCTTCGAGCAAGTGGACGCGGAGATGGCGGAGGCTGCCGGGGCGGCGCCGCATGTGCGCGTGCTCAATGACGCGGTGGCTTGTTTCGACAACCTGGCAGGCGAGCCGGTGCGTGTGATAGGCACCACTTGGTGGACCGACTATGCGCTGTTTGGCGCCAACCGGCGCGAGGAGTCGATGCTGGCTTGCGCTGGCGTGATGGTGGACCACCGCCTGATCGAGGTGGCGGATGGCGGCGGCCAGCGGCGCCGCTTCACCACGGCCGACGCGCTGGCGCGGCACGAAGCGGCCAGCGCCTGGCTGGCGGCGCAGCTCGCCGAGCCCTTTGCCGGCAAGACGGTGGTGGTGACCCACCATGCACCGGATCTCGGCAGCCTCGACCCGCGCTTCTCCCACGACCTGGTTTCCGCCGGATTTATCTCGCGCAGGCCGGACCTGGTTGCGCAGGCCGACCTGTGGGTCCACGGCCATACGCACACGGGCTTCGATTACCGCCTTGAGGACGCACGCGTGGTGTGCAACCCGCGCGGCTATATCCGCCGCAAGACCGGCGAACCGGAGAACCCGGCCTTCGACTGGTGCTACACGGTGGAACTGTAGGCCTTTCCCGCGACGGCACCCCTTGGGCCGCGACTGTCGCCCATAGACAGACTGTCCCCATAGACAAAAACCCCCGCCGGCTCGCGCCAGCGGGGGTTTTTGCTACTACGGGTGATGCGGGTACAGCAGGCTGCCGTTTGGCAGGCCGGCAGATTTACATCATGCCGTCCATGCCGCCCATGCCGCCCATGCCGCCCGGCATTGCCGGAGCCGACTCATCCTTCGGCAGTTCTGCCACGGCGCAATCCGTGGTCAGCATCAGCGAAGCGACCGAAGCAGCGTTCTGCAGCGCGGTGCGGGTCACCTTGGTCGGGTCCAGCACGCCCATTTCCACCAGGTCACCGTACTCGCCGGTGGCGGCGTTGTAGCCGTAGTTGCCGTTGCCTGCGATGACCTTGGCCACTACGACCGAAGCTTCTTCGCCAGCGTTCAGCACGATCTGGCGCAGCGGCTCTTCCATGGCGCGCAGCACGATCTTGATGCCAGCGTTCTGGTCAGCGTTGTCGCCGGTCAGGTTAGCGATGGCAGCACGAGCGCGCAGCAGGGCCACACCGCCGCCGGGGACAATGCCTTCTTCCACGGCTGCACGGGTTGCGTGCAGTGCATCTTCCACGCGTGCCTTCTTTTCCTTCATTTCGACTTCGGTGGCTGCACCAACCTTGATCACTGCAACGCCGCCGGCCAGCTTGGCCACGCGTTCTTGCAGCTTTTCACGGTCGTAGTCCGAGGTCGCTTCTTCGATCTGGGCACGGATTTGCTTCACGCGTGCTTCGATCGAGGCTGCGTCGCCGGCGCCGTCGATGATGATGGTGTTTTCCTTGCCGATTTCGATGCGCTTGGCTTGACCCAGTTCTTGCAGGGTTGCCTTTTCCAGCGTCAGGCCGATTTCTTCAGCGATCACTGCACCACCGGTCAGGATGGCGATGTCTTCCAGCATGGCCTTGCGGCGGTCGCCGAAGCCCGGAGCCTTGACAGCAGCGGTCTTCAGGATGCCACGGATGTTGTTCACCACCAGGGTCGCCAGGGCTTCGCCTTCGACGTCTTCAGCGATGATCAGCAGCGGGCGGCCCGACTTTGCCACTTGTTCCAGCACCGGCAGCAGGTCACGGATGTTCGAGATCTTCTTGTCGAACAGCAGGACGAACGGGTTGTCCAGGGCGACAACTTGCTTTTCCGGGTTGTTGATGAAGTACGGCGACAGGTAGCCGCGGTCGAACTGCATGCCTTCCACGACTTCCAGCTCGTCGGCCAGCGACTTGCCGTCTTCCACGGTGATCACGCCTTCCTTGCCGACCTTGTCCATCGCTTCAGCGATCAGCTTGCCGATCACTTCGTCGCTGTTGGCGGAGATCGAGCCGACTTGCGCGATTTCCTTGCTGGTGGTGGTGGTCTTGGTCAGCTTCTTCAGCTCTTCAACCGCGTTCACCACAGCCTTGTCGATGCCGCGCTTCAGGTCCATCGGGTTCATGCCGGCGGCAACATACTTCATGCCTTCGCGCACGATCGACTGGGCCAGCACGGTTGCGGTGGTGGTACCGTCACCGGCGTTGTCGCTGGTCTTGGAAGCCACTTCCTTGACCATTTGCGCGCCCATGTTCTGCAGCTTGTCCTTCAGCTCGATTTCCTTGGCCACGGACACGCCGTCCTTGGTCACGGTCGGGCCGCCGAAGCTGCGCTCCAACACCACGTTACGACCCTTCGGGCCCAGGGTAACCTTGACTGCGTTGGCGAGAATGTTCACGCCTTCGACCATCTTGGCACGGGCGGCGTCGCCGAATACTACGTCTTTAGCTGCCATGTTCTGAATCTCCTAAATCTGTACGAATGGGGTGCGTGGATTACTTGTTCACCACAGCCATGATGTCTTCTTCGCGCATGACCAGCAGTTCCTGGCCATCCACCTTCACGGCCTGGCCGGCATACTTGCCGAACAGCACGCGGTCACCCACCTTGACGTCGAGGACGATCGAAGCGCCCTTGTCGTCCTTCTTGCCGGGGCCCACGGCGAGCACTTCACCTTGATCAGGCTTTTCGGCAGCGTTGTCGGGAATCACGATGCCGGAAGCGGTCTTGGTTTCATTGTCCAGACGCTTCACGATCACGCGGTCGTGCAAAGGACGCAGATTCATACGGACTCCTTGGTACAAAAAGTGATTTTAGATTCACAAAAAATGACCGCCAGCACTGACGGCCAGCAGAATTAGTACGCTGGGAGAGGTCTGTTAGCACTCATGCCCAACGAGTGCTAATTATAGGGACGGGGGGTAGCGTTTTCAAGTCAACGACTTGATACGTGTTTACCCTGGAATTGTGAAAATCGTTATGGGGCCTGGCCGCGCGGCGAGATCTTTATTTGCGTCCCACGGGGATTCGGACAGATTTCGCCGAAAGAAAAGTTGCTCATGGATCACCAACCCAATGCCTCGGGGCCGGATCGCCGCGTGCCCCCCGTGGTGTTGACTGCGGCACTTTCGCCTGCTGCCCGATCATCAACGTCACCCACGCCCAGGGCGACATGACAAGACGCCAGCCCATTCAAAACTGCATGGCAAGAGTACAGAAGCGTTGATTTACGAGCGCGCCGGCCTGGCCAAGAATGGTCACACCAACCCTTCGCCACCCCTTCGCTACTTCATCGCCAACTTATCCGGAGCGCGTCATGTCCCAAGCCACCATGCAGGCCCTCATCGTCGAATCCGCGGGCGCGCCGTTCACGGCCGTCCAGCTTCCCAGGCCAGTGGCCGGCCCCGGCCAGGTGCTGGTGCGCATCCTGGCCAGCGGCGTCAACCCGCTCGACACCAAGATCCGCGCCGGCCAGGCGGGGCACGCCCGCCACCCCTTGCCCGCCGTGCTGGGGCTGGACCTGGCCGGCGTGGTCGAAGCCGTGGGCGCGGGCGTGACGGCCTTCGCGCCCGGCGACGAGGTCTATGGCATGACCGGTGGCGTGGGCGGCCTGCAAGGATCGCTTGCGCAGTACGCGGCGGTCGATGCCGACCTGCTCGCGCGCAAGCCCGCCGCGCTGTCGATGCGCGAAGCCGCCGCATTGCCGCTGGTGTTCATCACCGCGTGGGAAGGCCTGGTCGACCGGGCGCGCGTGCAGCCTGGCCAGAAGGTGCTGGTGCATGGCGGCGCCGGAGGCGTGGGGCATATCGCGGTGCAGATCGCCCGCGCGCTCGGGGCGCAGGTGTATGCCACGGGCTCGGCCGCGCAGAAGGCGATCATCGAGGGCTATGGCGCCACCGCGATCGACCACGCCACGACATCCGCCGCGCAGTATGTCGACCAATACACCGCCGGCGAGGGTTTCGACGTGGTCTACGACACGGTGGGCGGCTCGGTGCTGGACAATTCGTTCCTCGCGGCGCGCACCTATGGCGGCCATGTGGTGAGCTGCCTTGGCTGGGGCGTGCACGCGCTGGCGCCGCTATCGTTTCGCGCGGCCACGTATTCGGGCGTGTTCACGCTGATGCCAATGCTCACCGGCAAGGGCCGCGCGCACCACGGCGAGATCCTGCGCGAAGCGGCACGGCTGGCCGATGCGGGCAAGCTCTGCGTGCGGCTAGATGCGCGGCACTTCACGCTCGACAGCGCCATCGACGCGCATCGCGCCATCGAGACAGGCACAGCCAAGGGCAAGCTAGTGGTGGAGATTGCCGGAGATTAAGCGTCTGCGCGATTGCCCAAGCGCTCGATGGTGGCATCGAGGAAGGCGCGCAGCCGGCCCAGGCGGCGCAGGTCGCGGTGATAGCCCACCCAGACGTCGCGCCCCGGTGGCGCCTCGCCCATGTCGATGGCCTGCAGCCCGCCCAGGCGCTCGGCCAGCGCGCAGGGCAAGACAGCCAGCCCCGCGCCGGCCGCGCACAGCTTGGCCTGCGCCTCGCGGCTGTTGCTGCCGAATGCCACCCAGGCGTTCGGCAGCAGCTTGCGCATCCAGGCCACGTCGGGCAAATCCGCGAAGCCCGCATCCAGCGTCAGCAGGGCATGGCCCTCGCCATCGCCCGCGCGCGGTGGTGCCACGCCGGGCGCCGAGTAGAGCGCGTAGTCCATGTGCATCAGTTTGCGCTGGACGATATCGGCCTCGTCGAACGCGCGGATGCGAAAGACCAGGTCCGCCTCGCGGCGTGCCAGGCTGAGCAAGCGCGCATCGGTGACCAGTTCCACCGTGACGCGTGGATGGGCGCGGATAAAGTCCGCGATCACCGGCGTCAGCATGTGCACGCCAAACCAGTCGGACGACGATATCCGCAGCATGCCATCCAGTTCCCGTGCCTGGCCGGACAGCTGGCGCTCGAAAGCAATCGCCTCTGCCTCGATACGCTCCGCGTGAGCGAGCACGGCGGCCCCTTCATCGGTCAGCACATAACCGTCGCTGGTGCGCTGGAACAAGGCATGCCCGACGGCATCCTCCAGCGCCTTCAGCCTGCGGCCCATGGTCGGCTGAGTCTGCCCGATCGCGCGCGCGGCGCCACCCAGGGTGCCGGCGCGGGCGATCGCCAGGAAGATCTTGATATCGCTCCAATCCATCCGGGGAATTCGCTGACGTTACTAAAGTTACTGAGGTTACGTTTGGGAGGTGTCAGATTCGGCGCGGCCAGGCAAGTCGCAGGCGGCTGCACGATGATGGCACGGCAGTGTGGCGGCAACAATAGCGCGTTCGCCGGCGGCGGGCCGGCATCCCGTCAACGTCAGGCGGAAGGCGCCCGCCCCTCCAAGGCCCAGTAGTCAGGCACTTCCCGGCTGGGACTGCGCAGCACCAGCGTGCAGCCGCACTGGCGGCAGCGGTACGCATAGGCGGCGCCGTCCTGGGACCGCGCATTGGCGCGCGAGGCCACCAGATCCTCGTGCGGCGGCAGGTGTCCCGGCCTGCCGGCCTGGCGCTTGCATCGCTCACACGGCAACATGGATTTACCTCAGGTTGATAGGGGGCATGGTTCCATCCGGCACAGCACATAGCAGGATGGCAGCAGGAAAATTGGTGCAACGCACCATAATTATAGGCACTTTGCGAGCCTTTTCCAGATATATAGCGGACTATGAGTTGTCTTGCGGCGCAACGAAACAATGCCTCGGCGGGGCCGCTGCGGCCAGGTTAGCGGACAGCAGGCGTGGGCACCGTGAGGAGGTCTCGCCGCGCATCTGGATTCGCTTCACTGCGCGCGGACGTATCGCCCGGCGGCCGTTCCCGCGGTGGCTCGGCCAGCGGCACCGAGACGACGGCGAACACGGAAAACGGGCACCAGAAAGATGGCCTGAAGAGACTCATTCTGCGGATGACGATGGCGCCGGCAAGAAACGGTGAAGGCTCTGAAAAGCGGCGGACCGGCAGGGCAGCGTCTGGTCGGTCCGGCTTCAGGATTGGTAAGCCCTGCCCATCTTAACGACCGAATCGGCGGATGGTTGAGGCTGTCATCAACTATTCATGAAACCCGCAAAATACGGCGCGCACCTGGACGCAATACATCCAGGTGCCACGCAATATACGCCGCAGCTTTACTGCCCGGAAGCCGCGTCGCGCGCCCTGCGCTTGGCGGGCCGGCCCGTCTTGACGGTCTCGACCTGGGCCACGACGGCCAGCAACTGCCGCTCCGGCAGCGACTCCAGCATCTTGAGCCCGGCCCGTAGCAACTCGCTCTTCTTCACGTGCGCGCCGCCGTTCAGGCAGCGCCGCTTGAGTTCCGCCAGCTTGGCATAGTCCCACTCCGGCATGGTGAAGCTGTCGCGCACGACCTTGGCCTTGGCAAGCTTCTGTGCCTTCTCAACCTTCTCTGCTTTCTCGGCCTTCGGTGCGGCAGCCACGGTCTTGACCGCTTCAGCCTTGGCAGCCTTGCCTGCCGTCTCCGCCTTAATGGCGCGCGTGACCGGCGGCTTCACTGCGGTGGCTGCCTTTTTCTGCGCCGCGGCGGGCGCGGGCGCACGCGTGCGCCCATTCGAAACCGTTGCCATGCATCCTCCTGTTTTGATCGCAGTGGTATCAAAACAGTATATATCGTTTATATCGTTGATTTTCGCCGGCGGCGCGAAAGGAACAAAAGGAGGAAAGGCAGGAAGCAGCCATCGCCGTCAAGCGGGACGGGGCCATGCAGACACGGATTTCGTCAAAAAATCTGCCATCCCCGCGAAGGGAGAAGTATCCGCCGGCCCCGCCACGATCATAGCCGCCGGTTATTTCATTCTTGCGACGAAGCGCAAACTCCCACGCTACGTGCCAGGCGCGGACTCGCTGGCGATGGCCTGCAGCGCCGCCTTGTCGGATAACGTCAGGCGCCCGTATTCCAGGCGCAGCACGCCCTGCTTCTCCCAGTCCTTGAGCTGCCGGTTGACGCTCTGGCGGGACACGCCAAGCATATGGCCCAGGTCTTCCTGGGAGAGCTTTAGCGCGGCGGGGGCGCCGGATGCCCGCGCACCCGGCATGCCACGGGTGGACAGCGCGTGCGCATGCTCGACGGCAAGCAGGCGCCGCGCCAGCCGCACCGGGAACGGCATCAGGATCACCTCGTCGATCCACTCCAGTGCGCTGCGGTAGCGCCGGCAGATCAGTTGCGTGAACTCCATCAGCCAGCGCGGCTCGCGCGCGACAAGCGCATGGAAGGTGGCGGCGGGAATCACCAACAGTTCGCTAGCCTCCGCGGCGCGCGTGTCGTACACCCGATGCGCGTCGATGAAGAGCGAGACCTCCCCGAACCACTGACCGGGTTCCAACAGGCTGACCACGGCCTCGCGCCCGTTCTGCGCAGTGCTGCTGACCTTGATGGCGCCGCGCTCGACGCAGAAGAGCGCATCCGGGTTGGAGCCGTAGGTAAACAGCACCTCACCCTTGACCAGTTGCCGCCGCATGGCATGCGACCGGAGCAGTGCTTCGAGCTCGGCCGAAAACTGTCCAGCGGCAGTGTCGTCTTCGTGCGGCTGCGGTCGTGTGCTCATGCCTTTTCCCCAGGTTGCTGGTTACGCTGCCGATGCCGCTCAGGCGGCTCAGGGGGTTCAGGCCTGATCGGTACGGAACCAGCCGGTGAGTGCCCAGCGCGTCTTGTGGCAGGGCAGTACTTCATGCGGAACCAGGTCGCTGCGAAACACAGCCAGCCGCGCACGCTGCGGCAGCACTCGGTGCAACTCGGTGGCGCCGTCGTCCTGCCCGTAGAGCGCGAGTTCGCCGCCATCGCGCTCGCTCCATTCAGGATTGAGGTAAAGCACCAGCGAAATCTTGCGATGCAGGGTCGCGCGATGCTGGTCCACGTGCTTCTTGTAGGCGGTGCCGACCGGATAGTGCGAGAAGTGGAATTCCTCGCGCTTCAAGCCCAGGAAGTAGCGCTCGTTCAAGGCCTCGCGCAAGCCCGCGGCCCAGGCCTGGAAATCCGCCCTGGCCGCGCCGGCGGGCGCGTCGTCGAGCCACAGGATCGAATCGCCGCGAATGCCCGCGTCGCGGGCGGTGGCTTCGCCCCGCCCGATGCGGGCCGGATGGAACAGGCCGGCCTCCCACGCCGCGCGGCTCTCGGCAAGCAGCCGCGCCGCCAGCGTGGTGTCGATGAGGTCGTCGGACACTGCCCAACCGTGTTCTTCCAGGGCAACAAACAAACGTTCCAGGGCTGACATGGGTGGGAGATTTCTTGCTGGGGAAACATCAGAATGAAAAGGGCCACCTGGACAACAGGAGGCCCTTGGCGCGCAGGCGCGCATTTTAACAGCCCCGGGGCGGCAGCCATGCCGGCCGCCGGCCTACAACAACCCGCTGCTGTCGAGATACTCCAGCGCCAGGCTCACCGCGCGGCGGGCCTTGAGCACATAGATCACCTGCCGGTCACGCACGACCAGGGCCAGCACATCGGCCTGCATCAGTTCATTGAAATGGTGACTGGCGCGTGGCAGGCTCAGCCCGGCGACGCCAGCCAGGTCGAACGCCGGCATGCCAGCTTCGCCCGCCTCCAGCAGCGCGCGGCAGATGGCGGCACGCGCTGGCACTGTCAGCAGCGCGTAAGTCAGGGTGCTTTCTTGATCGGTCTCCATGGCCACGCCTTCCCGCTCGTCGTCCAGATGTCATGTAGTTATATGCGTCGATATGCGTCGGCCGGCCGTACGGATTGCCGCAGCCCTTCCGCCGCGACCGCCTGACACCTACTTTCTACGCGGCAGGCGCAGCAAATGCAACCCGCCGGGGCTCGCTGGCGCGCAATTACACAAGATTACAACAGGCTGCGGCAGCCCGCCCGTGGCGGCTCGCGCGGCGCCGGGGCGCGCACTGCGGCGCTGGCGTTCACTCGCCCGTTGACGCGCCGCACAACCCGGCATCCACCCGTTGCAAGATACCGTAACAGGCACGCGCGCCCGCCGGATGTCGCATCCGCGTATGTATCCGCGGGTGTATTACGCGCTTCACTTGCCGGCGCAAACCATCGCGTCGCCCGCTGCACCGGCGTAAGCAACTGAAATATTCAGTCATGCGCAGCGCGTTTCACACATTCCCGCGCCGCACTATCCTTGCCATATGACCCGCCTGCGCGACGCCGCGCGCTCGGCGCGCATGCGTGCGCAAACCACCCCGCCAGCCCAGGAAACGACAAACAACGGCATTGCCTCACAAAAGTCCGTCATGACTATCGCTTGCTTCTCGCCTTCATGAACGCCGCGCGTTTGCTCTCGCCGCGCCTGCTCTGCCTCGCCCTGGCGTCTGCCTGGATGGGCGGCTGCGCGGTCGGCCCGGACTATCAGCGCGCCCCGGTCGAGACCCCCGCTGCGTATCGCGAGGCCGTGCCGGACGATCATCAATGGAAGGTCGCCGAGCCTCGCCCGGTGGATCTGACCCAGGCCTGGTGGGCTGGCTTCGACGATGCCCGCTTGAATGAGTTGGTGGGGCAAGCCAATGCAGCCAACCAGAGCCTGCGCCAGGCCGAGGCCCAGTACCGGCAATCCCGCGCTCTGGCGCAGGCGGCGCGCTCCGCCTTGTTTCCCACGCTCGGTGCCGGCGTGGGAGTCGGGCGCGCGCGCACCAACGCGCTGGGCATCCAGACGGTGTCCAACACCCATTCGGCCAACCTCGATGCCAGTTGGGAGATCGACCTGTGGGGCCAGGTGCGGCGCAGCATCGAAGCGGCCCGCGACAACGCGCAGGCCAGCGCTGCCGACCTCGCCGCCGCGCGCCTGACGATCCAGGGCGAGCTGGTGCAGGACTATATCCAGCTGCGCGTCACCGATGTGCTCAAGGCTCTGTATGCCCGCACCCTGGCCGCGTATGAAGAATCGCTCAAGCTGACCCAGAGCCAGTTCCGCGCAGGCGTGGCTACCTCGGGCGACGTGGCGCTGGCGCAGGTCACGCTGAACGCGGCGCAAGCGCAGGCGATCGACCTGGACGTGCAGCGCAACCAGCTGGAGCATGCCATCGCCGTGCAGCTCGGGCGCGCCCCAGCCGAGTTCAAGCTGGCGCCAGAGCCGTTTTCGATGCGCCCGCTGGCGGTGCCGCCGGGGCTGCCTTCGGCGCTGCTGGAGCGCCGCCCCGACATATCGGCGGCCGAGCGCCGCATGGCGGCGGCCAATGCCAATATCGGCGTGGCGCGCGCTGCGTACTTCCCGTCGCTGGTGCTCACCGCAGTGGGCGGCGCCAGCAGCGGCAGCCTGGCCAACTGGTTCGGGCCGCCTGGCCGGGTGTGGTCGCTGGGCGCGGCGCTGGCCGGCACCATCTTCGACGGCGGGCTGCGCAACGCGCAAAACGACCAGGCCGTGGCGGCCTACGACGGGGCGGTTGCGGCGTACCGGCAAACCGTGCTCAGCGGCATGCAGGAGGTGGAAGACAACCTCTCGGCGCTGCGCGTGCTCGACCAGGAAGTGGTGGTGCAGGACCAAGCGGTGAACGCCGCCCGCGTGGCGGAGCGCGTGAGCCTGGCGCAATACCGCGCTGGCACGGCATCCTACCTCTCGGTGGTAACGGCACAGGCCCTTTCCTTGTCTAACGAACGGACCGCGATCCAGTTGCGTGGCCGGGAGCTTGCCGCCAGCGTGGCACTGATCAAGGCAATCGGCGGCGGCTGGCAAAGCGATGCGCTGGCGCAACCCTGATCTCTTGATCCCCTGATCCCCTGATCCCCTGCCCCCCAATTC
>NZ_LZZU01000081.1:0-7294 GCF_014170355.1 Cupriavidus sp. UME77 | reverse complement strand
GTTTACATCAGTGTGGCGGGCGTCATGGCGTGAGTGTAGACGTAATTCTAGACAGAAGCGTACTTATGTCTAAAGAATTATCTTTTTAGTTATATATTTAACGTATTACGTAGTAATATATTAAAAATTCACCGAACGTTCCACGTAGAACATGACCGCCAGCCCGCTCGATCCGCCGCCGCCCCTGCCCACCGACGCCGACGCCCAGCTCGCCGCCGACGTGGCCGCGCTGCGCGCGCAGTTCCCCGAAACCCGCGCGCTCTACCGCGAGGTCTGCGCCTTGCTGTTCTTCCGCTACGGCATCACGCCTACCGCCAACAAGCTCTATCAGTTGGTACGAAAGGGCAGCATGGGCACGCCCACCGAGGTGCTGGCGCAGTTTTGGCAAGACTTGCGCGGCAAGATGCGCGTGACCATCGACCACCCCGGGCTGCCGGACGCGCTCAAGGCGATCGCGGCCGACGCCGTGCAGTCGATCTGGCAGGCCGCCAACGAGGCCGCTAGCGGCGAGCTGGCCGCGCTGCGGGCAGAGGCGCGGCTGCAGGCGAGCGAGGCGGAGGCGCAGCGCGACCAGGCGCGGGCCGCGCTGGTCGTAGTCGAGCAGAAGAAAGCCGCCGTACAGGCCGGGCTCGACGCCGCCCAGCGGGCCGGCGCGGCGCTACAGGGGGAGCTGGACGCCGAGCGCCAGGCCCACGCGGCCGCGCAGGCGCGCCAGGAGGAGGGCCGGCGTCAGATCGAGGCGCTGGAGCGGCAGCTGGGCGAAATGCATACGCAGTTCTCGGCGGACCTGGAGCGCACCCGCGAGCAGGTGGCCGTGGCGCAGGAACGCGCGACGGCCACCGAGCGCCGCGCGCTGCGCGAGATCGACCAGGAACGCACGCTGCGGCAGAAGGGCGAGCAGGCGGTGGCGGATCTGCGCGCCGAACTGGCGGCCGGGCAGGCGAGGGCGCAGGAGGCCGCCGTAGCCGGCGCGGAGGCGCGGGCGCGCCTGTTAGCCGAGCGCGACACGCTCAGCCGGCAACTGGCGGAGGCCGAGCAGGCGCTCCGGCGCGGGCAGGTGGCCCAAGACGGGCTGCGGGCGGAACTGGAGACGGCAGTGCGGCGGGCCGAGCGGGCCGATGCGCAAGCCACAGCCACGCGCCGCCTGGTATCGCCCAGGCGCCGGGCGCCGGCGACACGGACCAAGTTCAAGCCTGGGGCGGCCTGAGGGGGACGCCGAGGCGTCGGATGGCATTTATCCACCGCGCGAGGGGACAAGCCTGTGGAAAAGCCGCGCCGGGGCGGGTGGCCAGCGGCGCCGTTGGCGTTGATTAAAATTTAAGCAAAGAGGGCGACGCGGAATCCGGCGTCTCCCCGAATCGGTTCACCTACACCATGTCGATTGAAATCGAGCGCGCACAAGCGATCACCTGGATTCGCATCCAGATGGCCCAGCACGGCCTGACCCTGGCCGACCTGCAGGCCACCGGCTGCTTTGCTGAGCCAGCGCCGAGCCCTTCGCCGGGGGCGGCGTGCTACCGCAACGCGCAGGGGCAGGGCTGGGATGGCCGCGGCGCCATGCCGGACTGGCTGCAGCGGGCGGTCCACGCCGGGCAGACGGTGGAACATTTCCGGGTGTCCAGTGCGGGAGTCACGGGGCGCGCCGTGAAGGCGAGTTCCGATTTGAAAACAGTCGGTTAGCTGGCGGTGTGGGGGATTTTTGATGAATCCCGGCCATCCCTCTGTGCTGCCTTGATTGAATGGCTGTCTGCGGCCCGGCGAGCGAGTACTATCTGGCGTGACTCAGCGCTGGGTCGAGGTTGGCCCGATTGAAGTGCGAGAAATGCTTGGGCAATCGAACCACTACACTCTGTATATCTGCGTTATGACTTCGAATAAAAAGTCCAAAGAGGTTGAGCCGGTTTCCGAGGAGCGGAAGCGTGAGCTGGAAGCCAAAATTCGAAACGGCGAGATCTTTGCGATCACGTTCGATACCAGCAATTTCTACTCGAACGGGAAGTCTCTGGCCGGTCCTTTATTCAAGCAGTTGGAGCAGTTCAAGGGCGAAGGTTCGCTGCGGCTGTTTGTCAGCTCAGTAGTTCTCGCGGAAATGAAGCAGGATCTCGTCGACGTGCATACCAGCCGCCTGGAAAAACTCAATGGGCTGCAAAAACTGGCGAAACAATACCTGGCTGATCACGTCGACCTGGACGAACTCGCGACGGGATTGGGTTCCCTCCCCATGGCCCAGGATTGGGCGCAGGACGAGATCGACGAGTTCATGGAGGCGACGGGTGCCATGGAACTCGGCACTGAGGACGTCGATCTGGAGAAAATCCTGAGTCGATACTTTTCCGCCGAGCCCCCATTCGCGTCGAATGGCGACAAAAAGGCGGAATTTCCAGATGCTATTGCGCTGGAAAGCCTGGAGGCACTCGTCGCAAAGCAAGGCGCGGGGATGCTGGTGGTGTCGAAAGACGCTGACTGGGCACGCTTCTGCGAGGCAGCGCCATCGAAAGACCTGCACCATGTGGAAACCATGGCGACCGCGCTGGATATCGTCAATGCCGCGCAGGAAGGGCGGCGCGAGGGAACCCAGAAACTCATTCGTCGTCTTGGTGAATACCTTAATACCGATGCGTTCCAAGTCAGAGTGCTAGCCGAATTCACGCGGGAAGTGCAAGGACGTGGTCGAGTCAAGGCGTCGTATCCTGCGAACGTTGAAGTGATGGCGGAGATCATGCGCGAACACGCTAATCACGCCCACTTTGGTTCCGAGTTGTTCGTTCTGCGTCAGGATCCGAAGGAAGTTATCGTCGTCCTCGAACTGAGCGTGCATTGTACGTTCCACGCGATGTTCACTTTTTACGCTGCTCACACGGACATACCGCAGGCTCAGACCAAGTCGCAGCGCGGTGTCTTGGTGAGGACCAGCGTGTTTGCGACGATCAAGACCGAAGGCATCGACATTGAGGTGCGAGTCGATGACGATGACCTTGTTGTCGATTTTGATCCGGTTCCCCTGCCGAGCATGACGACGAACTGAGCGCGATACCCGCGCAGGTTTGACTCGACCTAACGGAGATCAAGTGGTGCGAACCAATATATTTCAGCAGGTCACTCTCGAGATAGAGGACCGGAAGGACGGATTCATCTGTACGAATTGCGTCAAGGACAAGCTGCTCAACGCACGTGCCTCGGTGTTTGCGCGGCAGCGGCGGTGCTCTGGTTGCGAAAAGCAAATTGATGTGGGGCATACCGCCGACTCGATCGCAGACACCATCAGAAGAGTGCTTCCACGACATTTTTCTGTGGACTCTGGTCGATATGAGGGCTACGAAAAAACGCTGGGGGAGATTGTCGGTCGCACTATCCTGTCAGAAAACGCGACCGTGTGCGACCTCGTTAGCGGGCATCTGATCGATCGGGAAACGGACGACGACTCGCATTTCTACTTCGATGGGCAAGCTTACGAATGGAAGCAGAGTCCATTCGATTCCGAAGAGCATGAGCGCTGGTACGTGACAGGCGACTGGGAATACGTCGATCAATCGATCGTGCACGGCCGGAGATTCTTCAATCGCCGCGCGATCCTGTTGTTTTCGGGTATTCTGCGTGAAGCGCTCGATGCAAGGAACGCGGACGGAACAAACGTCGCGATAAGAGAGAGCAGCGCCGGCACTAGGTTCTATCGCGCGCGAATTGTCGATGAGAGCCTGGATCTCAACAAGCCAATCCCCGCCTCCGCGCTTGGTGCTCCTCCAAAACATCGCGCTAGCAACAACAGGATGAATCCCGCGGGGATTCCGTTGCTGTACGTTGCGGGAGATATCAAGACGAGTATTGCGGAGATCAGGCCGTCGATTGGAGACCTGGTGATCGTGGGCGAGCATCGGATCACGAAGAATATGCGCTTCTTCGACTTTACCGCTATTGACCATACGGTTCGACATGAACCGTTGAGCTTGCTGGATCCCTTCTACGAAAAGCGGATGGAATTACGGTCGCTCCTCCGCTCTATCAACGAACAGATTGGCAAGCCGGTTCGGGCGGGCGATCCTGGCAGTTACATCATTACCCAGGCGCTAGCCGAGTTCATCCGCTACGAGTCGGACACGGAACTCGGCGGCGAGAAATTTGATGGAATTATCTATCGATCGGTGCAGAACCGCGGCGGGGAGAATTTTGTGCTGTTCAATGGCAATGGCGACGACCTGCAGATGCAAGCGCCAAATTGGAAGCCGAAGTTCGATACCGAGGTAGCGAATATACGCCTATTTGAGGCGGAGGCCATTCACTACGCCTGTGCGGCCTCCAATCGCAGTGTTGCCGTTGCGGTCGATACCGACTGACGATGCAATGGCCGCTGATCGTTTAACGTAGGCGGATGGGCGAGGCGTATTGGTTTACCTGGCGGACCACAGCGGATCATGCCTGCGGCGCTGTCGAAACACGGAAGTCTCGCCACGGAAGCACCGAGGTACCTTTGCGCCTGTGAACAGGCGTGGGAAGACAATAGGATCATGAACAGATTTTCCCTCTGCATTGGCGTTTCGAACTATCAGGCGAGTGTGCTGGAAATACTCCCGAACGCGCGAAATGATGCCGTGTTGATTTACGATGTGCTGACCGCCCGCGGGTTCATTGGCGAAGTTCTCGTGGATCCTGACGATGCCGACTTGGAAGATGCGTTGGATAGGCTCACGACGCGTCTGAAGTCGGTTCGAGAGGGTGATAGGGTGTTTTGCACGGTCTATTTCGCCGGACACGGACTCGAACTAAACGGCGAGGGCTACGTTCTGTTGGCCGATTTCCCAGTCGATCCCACACTCGCTGGCGTCGCTAGATTTGGCTTCCCCGTCGCGCGGTTGATCGACGCCGTTGCTACGTGCAATGGGCCGAAGCTTATTATCGTCGACGCATGCCGCATTCCGATCGGCTCGCATGATCCCTCAGATTGGCAGGCGTTCGCGGCTGCGACTGCGCATGCACGAAAGGCTTATCCGAAAGTAGCGACCGCCAGCGATGTTCTCATTGGCTATTCGACCAGCGCAGGCATGGCGGCGGGAGACGGTGTGTCCGGCAACAGCCGATACTGCGAAGCTCTCTCCGAAGGCATCCTGGAACACAATATTAGCGTCGAAGAACTGTTTTCCACAGTTGGGCAGACGGTCATCCGTGATTCGTCCATGGGACAGCGTCCCTGGTACGTGTCCTCGCTCATGCAACGAGTAGGATTTTCGGATTTGGCCAACTACCAACCAGCGTTGTTCGAGACGCTGACCCTGGAGAGGGATCCGACGGCACGCGTCTTCTGCTGGACGGAGGGAGAGTTCGTCTATCACGCTGAAGGTTTTTTAGTCTTTACTTCTGGAATGGGAAGAGCATTCAGGGGGGGCGGGGCCGAAATAGCGGCAATCTTTGTGCGCGGCAATATGATGGGCCTCCTGGAAAGACGTGGGAAGCTTACCGTGGCAGGTGAACTCGAGGCGACCATCCATATCGACATGGACGATGTGCATGGCATGGCAGGGTCGCCCGACGGCCATACGATCCTTGTGTATGGGAGGGACGGATGCGCGGTTATCCGCCACGAAGATGGACGGTGGGCAATCAAAGAGCGGGTGGAGGGCCCGCGAACGGATTTCTACGGGGCCATCTTTGTCAACGACGAAACTGCGTTCGTATGCGGTCCGGGGAGCCTGATCCGACTATCCGGGTTCAGCGGATCGGCCGCCATCGTGCGTCATTACATGGACGTTGGCGATATGTCTATCGTCTATGACTTGGCATGGGATCCTGAGAGACAAACGCTGATCGCTGTCGGGAATTGCGGCAAGCTTGCGTACTTCGACGGAACTACGCTCCAGCAATCCGGCGCGGACTGCGTGGTGGGAGCGGCTCGGAATCGGGCGCGGGACTATGCGAGCTTGCGGAACGGGCTGCCGAACGATGTGGCGCATCTGTTTCTGAATGACCGGCAGGCGTTCGAAAGCCAGTTCGACGAGGAAACGCTGGATTGGGCCGTACGTGCCACAAGCTCTCAAGACTTGCTTTGCTGCACGCTGCTGCAAGACGCTCGTGTACTGGCTGTCGGATCCGCAGAAGGCTTCGTCTTTCTGTTCGATCTACGTGACCGGAAACTGTTCCATGTGTTGGATGCGGGTGGCAGTCTGGGATTCGAACTTCAATGGATGTGTGCAGACTTGCATGCCAATGCACTAGTCACGCTGTTAGCCGATGGCACGATGATTCGCCATGATGGCGTCATGCCGGCCTTTTAGGCGCCGTGCTGTCGGCACTGGCGTACGGAAGGCTCGCCCCTCGATCCGTGCAGTCATCATTCAAATCCGCTGCAGCCTAGAGTCCAAAGGGCGCGTCAGCTCGGTAGAGCCCGCGCTAGTGAGACACAACTTGGCCAGACAAAGCGATCACCAAAACGGACGGGGGGTTCGAAGCGCGAACGACTTATCGTTCCAGGATAAATGCTGATAATTGCTCCCGATGTGAGGCTCGCCGTCCTAGCGCAGCGCAAGGGGTGCGTGATTGCTTGCTGGTGCAGGAACGACCGTGACTGGGCGACATGTTCAAAAAATCCAGCTCACGGTCAGGCGACGCAAACCGACCTCTGAAGGCCGTCGATTTCCAGCGCTCTCACAGGGGTAATCGAATGGAAGGGACTTCCCCGTCCCGAGGCCGCGGAGGAAGCCGCAAGTCGGCATCGAGGTGCATGATGGCTTGTCGAAACGCCATCAAGACCACAGGAGGGGAAGTCCATGTCCATTGTTACCGTGGGGATCGATCTGGCCAAGACCGTGTTTGCCGTTCATGGGGTCGATGCGGCAGGCAAACCACTTCTCGTCAAGCCGAGGGTTGCCCGTGATCAGTTGGCCATGCTCATTGCCGAGTTACCACCTTGTCTGATTGGCATGGAGGCTTGCTCGGGCGCGCATCATTGGGCTCGGCTGTTTCGCGTGCACGGACATACCGTCAAGCTGATGGCGCCCAGGTTGGTTGCGCCATATCGCATGTCCGGCAAGCGTGGCAAGAACGGAGCTAAAGTCGAAACTGGTGTACGGACGGGGAATTTGAGGCGCGGAGTAGAGGGCGGTGGAGCTTTCCGCTGAGAATCTGATTGTCGAGATCGGAAACCAGCACAAGAAAGGTCCACCATGAGCAAGGATAAGGGGAAAGAAGCAGTCGGTCTATCGGAAATCGGGCTTGGGCTCGAGGAGCTGATCAGGCGCGGGGCCCGGCGGGTCATCCAGGAGGCGATTGAAGTGGAGCTGGCAGAGCTGCTTGAGCAGTTCAGTAA